>JAFUZV010000022.1 GCA_017476425.1 Selenomonadaceae bacterium | reverse complement strand
CGATATAAGTTGAAGACCAATAAGAATTACCGAGTGAAGCGATCGAAACTCCACGACTTGACGAAGCGTGAATGAATTGACCATCATCAAGATAAATACCAACGTGACTCGGTCCATAAGTGTAAGTACTAAAGAAAACGAGATCGCCTGCTCTTAATTCAGCGGTTGAGATCGGTGTCGCAGAATAATATTGTTCATCAGCCATACGTGGCAAATAAATTCCTGCTTGTGCAAAGACGTAACGAACGTAACCGGAACAGTCGAATCCACTCGGCGTAGTGCCACCGAATACGTAAGGAACGCCCATATATTGCATTGAAGTCTGAACAATTCGACGTGCAAGAATGTTTGATCCTCTTGAAACGTCAGGCATATCACGTCCAAGAAGAGCCGCATAAGTTGCCGGACCGATTAAACCGTCTGGAGTAATTCCTTGAGACTCTTGAAATTGTTTGATAGCGTCAACCGTTGCCGGTCCAAATTCGCCATCAGCCATAACATCATAACCTAAATCAATTAATTGACCTTGAATTTCTGCAATTTCACTTCCTTGATCGCCTTGCTTAAAAGAATTTTCCGCAGAGGCAACATTTACCATTGAAAACAACATTAAAGATAAAGTAAGAACACGCAAGAAATAACCCAACAAGATTTCCCCCTAACAAAATTTAGATGTATATGTTTTGAATAAGATGTACATCTTTATTTAATGCGCAAATTTATTATAAGTCTACAAAATGATTTAACGCTGAATTTTAAATAAAATTAAACTGAAATTAAAAATTTTTTAAAATTTGATTAAAAACAAATTTCGCATTCCGAATTCCGAATTCCGAATTAAAAAAGTTGAGGAATGTCGATAAGCCGGATTCTGTCGAGGACAATCATTTATCTAGATTGAATGTTACCATTCAACTCAAGCTGTCAACCCGTTCGCTCGCCGAGCAAGGTCAACACGAACCTATCTGACATTGCACCACGTGAGGTTTATCAAGCCTAGATGTTACCACCTAGCTGGTGAGCTCTTACCTCGCCTTTCCATCCTTACTGTTTATAGGGCTGAGGTCTTAGGGCTGAGGGCTAAGTGATCTCAGCCCTGCGCCTTTCGACCTGCGCCCTAACCAGCGGTTTCCGTTTCTATGACACTATCTTGCGGATTACTCCGAGCGGGCGTTACCCGTCACGCTGCTCTACGGTGTCCGGACTTTCCTCAGCTTATTTTTAAGCCGCGATTGTCTGACATTCCTCTTGACGCAGAATTTTATCACGATCAATATTAATCGTCAACTCATTTTCAGAATTAAAATTTAGTTGACGAGAGTTGACTCAAAGGTTTATTATAACTTCAATAATTTTTAAGAGGTGATTTTTATGAATAAACAAGCTCCGATTGTTGGTAGCAAAAATGTTACCGGTGAAAATTATCAAGGCACGGCGGCGAAAGTTTATTTTACAAAGACGATCGACGCTGAGCATTTGATCAAGCTCTACAAAATGATCAATGAAAATATTTATGGTAAGGTTGCAATTAAACTTCATACCGGTGAAAAGAATGGTCCGAACATTTTGCCGCGTCCGATCGTTAAAGAATTTCAATCACAAGTTCCTAATTCAGCTATCGTTGAATGCAATACACTTTATCACGGCGATCGTTTTGATACGAAAGGTCACCGTGAGACTTTGAAAGTAAACGGCTGGACATTCTGCGACGTTGACATTATGGACGATGGCGACAAGACGGTTGCTTTACCTGTTAGAAATGGTTTTCATCTTAAATCAGTTGATATGGGAGCAAATCTTGTTAATTATGATTCGCTGATCGTTTTGACTCACTTTAAAGGTCACGCTATGGGCGGATTCGGCGGATCAATGAAGAATATCGCTATAGGTTGTGCAAGCGGTCATCTTGGTAAGGCGCAAGTGCACGGCGTTGATCCTGATAATGTCCCGGCAAATTATCTTGAATGGCCTATGAAAGATTATTTTATGGAATTAATGGCAGATTCTGCACAAGCGACTTGTAATTATTTCGGTAAACACATTGTATTTATCAACGTTATGAATCGTCTAAGTGTCTCTTGTGATTGTGAAGGTGTTGCAGCGGCGGAGCCGACAATGAAAGATATTGGAATTTGTGCATCAACTGATATTCTTGCTGTCGATCAAGCGTCTGTTGATCTCGTCTATGCTGCAAGTGACAGCCACGATCTCAAAGAAAGAATTGAATCACGTGTTGGAATGCGTCAGCTTTCTGCTATGGCGGAGAAGAAGATGGGAAATTCTCAATATGAATTGATCGAAATTAAATAATAATTTTTAATTCGGAATGCGTAATGCGTAATTCGGAATGATTAATAAAAAAAAAAAATTTTCCGTAGTAAATTAATGCTACGGAATTTTTTTATTTAACTTTTAACGATCAAAATGCAATGCTTGATCTCTTCGATCGTCAACGCTTCATTTAACGTTGTCGAAATAATTTTTTCGTCGTCATATGACAATCTCGAACAAATGAAAAATTTTGAATCACCGCTCCAACCGTTAGCGATTAAAATTTCAGCGATCGTCTTTGAATTATATTTTGAATCAGTCAACATTCCGATAATTTTTCCTTCAGAGAATTTTAATTGATTGTCAGTTGGTCGTCGTCCGTGAAAACTCAACAGCGTTGCATTGTTCCACGATAATGCAAGTCGTGCAAAGGCTAATTGAATGGAACTGATCGACGGCAAAACTTTTAACGAATCAGCAGGAAAATTTTTTCGTAAAGTGTCAAGCATTGAATAATATCCCGGATCGCCGCTGACCATTACAACGACATCATCAAGCAAAATTTTTTCTCTGATAAACTCAATGACCGCTGAAATATTCGCCGTTATCGTGAAGGAAATTTGATCATTCGTTGCGAAATAATTTAATGCACGTTGACCGCCGATTAAAATTTTTGCTGATTGAATTGCATTCAATGCGGCAGGTGAAATATAATCGACACTGCCCGGACCGATCCCGGCGATAATAATTTTATGACTCAATTTAATTCCTCATCGACATTAGAAAATAAATTCTTCTTCGTCGATATTTGACCAGTCGATCTCAAAAATCTTTTTAAGTAATTCTTCAGCATTATCAGCCTCAACATTAGCAGACTTAGCCAAAATTACTTCAGGTTCTTTTTGAGATTCTTCTTCAGTCTCATTAGCTTGATCTTTTTGTTCAGCGAGTCTTTCCTTCACCTTTTCAAAACGTTCCTGTTGTTCCTCTGACATTTTTTCAAGACTTGCAAAAAGTTTCATATTGCCTTCGCTGTCGATTGTCGCACTAATACTGGAGAATTGCACACCTTTATCAAGTGATTCGTTAAAAAGTCCGTCAATCACACCAACAGCCTTGTCAACATTACCCATAATTTTATTTGCAAAGTCTTCATCTTCAGCCATTTTTTCAATTTCATCTGACGAAAGAATAACTGAATATTCTTTTTCACTTTGAGCCGTGAGACTTTGAGGATCATCTACATCGTCGGCAATGATAAAATCATAATCGCCGTACTTATCACGCAATTTTTCAAGGAAATCTTGTGCTTTTGAAGAAAGTTTTTTCTCATCAGCAGTAAAATTATTAGTATCGAGATCATCAACAAAATTTTTTTGGACTTTCGTCAAGGCATTCAAGCCGTCATTAGAAAGTTCAACGGCATAATTTCCGCCGTACTGCGCAGCAATATTTTTGTCAGCAGAAGAATTTTTGTTATCTTGCGTGCGCTTGCCATTAACTAATTCTGTACCTTGAAACAGTGCAGAATAATTCATTCCAACTGAATTTAACATAAAAATTACCTCCTGTCATATTTCAAAAAATCCATTTTAAAATTCAAATATATTATACAACTATCAAATTATTTTATCACTAGTTTAAAAAAATTTTTTTCAGAAAGGAATGTGCTTTTCACGTTTGAATATCAATTTATGATCAACGGCTTCATAGCGATTTTTTTAGTAACGCCGTTATTCGGTTTGCTTTCAACTATGGTCGTATCAAATAGAATGGCTTTTTTCTCTGATTCACTCGGACACGGAGCATTTACCGGAATAGCGATCGGCACTTTGTTAGGATCAACTTCACCGCTAATCTCACTGATAATTTTTTCGATCGCTTTTGCAATTTTGATCACGTACATTAAAAACCGAACTCGAACAGGTGCAGATACAGTGATCGGTGTCTTTTCGTCGACGGCGATCGCTCTCGGTTTAATGATAATGTCAAGCGGCGGATCTTTTAATAAATTTTCAACGTATTTGATCGGCGATCTTTTAAGCATTAGCAAATCAGATTTAATTTCGCTGGCGATCGTTTTTGTAATTATCGTTGTAATGTGGGCAATTCTCTTCAATCAACTTTTGATCGTCTCAATCAATCAATCATTTGCAAGAAGTCGAGGAATTTCAACATTTTGGATCGAAAGTATTTTTGCGGCAGTGCTTGCGATCGTCGTTGCAATTTCAATTCAATGGGTCGGAATTCTGATTATAAATTCTCTTCTTGTATTGCCTGCCGCCGCTGCAAGAAATATTACTCACGATGTTAAACATTACACATTTATATCAATCTTGATCGCTTTGATCTCCGGCTTGAGTGGTTTAATCCTTGCTTATCAATTCAACACGGCAGCCGGTGCAACGATCGTAGTTATCGCCGCAGTAATTTATTTTTTGACGCTTACTTTAAAGTCAAAATTTGATTCGTAGACAGAAATTTTTCCGAGTGTTATAATTAATTTTCATAATTCTGCATTCTACATTCTAAATTCTTAATTAGAAAGTCGGTGAACTTTTGAATAGAACACTTGCATTGATCTTAGTAGGATTAGCGGGCGTAATGTGGGCTTCAAGCGGCGTTGCAGTTCAAGATTTTTTCTTGCACTCTAATAAATCAGCAATGGATTTAACAAACATTCGTATGATTTTAGCCGGCTCATTACTTTTGTTGATTTCTTTCATTCAAGGCGGTTTCAAACGAAATTTACAAGTATTAAATCAATATCCACGTTTATGGATCGACATAGGAATTTATGGTATTTTTGGTATGGTGATAATGCTTTATTCATACTTTGAAGCAATTTCAATCGGCGGCGCAGCAGCAACAACAGTTCTTCAATATGCTTGTCCTGCCTTCGTCGTGATTTTTGATTCGCTTTATTATCGAAGAATGCCAAGCCGTTCAGAAGTGATCGCTGCTATTCTTGCAACAAGTGGCGTTTTATTATTAGTAACCGGTGGAAATTTTGATAAATTAAGTGTTCCGTTAGCTTGTGTATTTTGGAGTCTTACCTCCGGTGCATTCTTTGCATTTTCGGCGATTTTTCCAAAACATTTATACGTTACGAAGATAGATCCATATTTTTTAACAAGCGTCGGAATGTTGATCGGTGGAGCATTTTCATTTTTACTTGTCGATGAGATCAACTGGAAACCGTTTTTTGAATCAGATGTCATTTTCGATCTTGCTTGTATAGTTATCTTAGGAACAGTTTTAGCATTTTTGATCTTTAATGCCGGACTTCTCTATTTAACGCCGGAAGAAGCATCAGTTACTGCAACTACTGAACCTGTTGCATCAGTTATAATTTCATATTTCGTTTTCTCTACAACTTTTGGAATTATTGAATCGATCGGAATTTGTTTAGTAATTATTGCGATTTTAGCTCCGATCTTCATTCGTGAAAAATAATTTTTAGGAAGGTGAACATTTTCATTGACAACAAACAATGATATTGAAACAATTTTAGTGACGGCAAAAGGTGATCATATCAGAGCAAAGACAATCGGTCAGCAAAATTATATTGATACGATTCGCCGAAATGTGATAACTTTTGGAGTTGGTCCTGCCGGTACAGGTAAAACTTATTTAGCGGTTGTAATGGCGGCTTATTACTTAAGGATCAAAGACGTTAAGAAAATTATTTTAACACGTCCGGCAGTTGAAGCCGGTGAACGTTTAGGATTTTTGCCCGGTGATATTCGTGAAAAAGTTGATCCTTATCTTCGTCCGCTGTATGATGCCTTGCAAGACGTTTTAGGTTTTGAGTTGTATCAAAAATTTACTAGTCGTGGAATTATTGAGATCGCTCCGCTTGCTTATATGCGTGGTCGAACTCTCAACGATGCTTTTGTTATTCTTGACGAAGCGCAGAATACGACTAGCAGACAAATGAAAATGTTTTTAACTCGCTTGGGTTTCAATTCAAAAATGGCTGTTACCGGCGATCTCGGTCAGATCGATCTTCCTCGTGGTATTCAATCCGGTTTAACTGAGGCGGTTGAAATTCTCAACAATATTAAAGGCGTTGGAATTGTTAAACTTAATTCAAGTGATGTAATTCGTCACGACGTTGTTTCAAGGATCATTGATGCTTATGATGCTTATGAAACGATCAAAAATAATAATTCGTAAAAAAAATTAGCGGTGTGCAAAATCAAATTGTACGCCGCTTTTTGATAATCGATATTGATTTTTCATCGATCGCTCTTTATAATGAAGTCGAATTTTTTTTGAGGAATGATTTTTATTGATGGCGTTAATGGTAACCTTAATGAACTTGATCGGCGCATATCTCAGATATTTACCATTCAGTCAAATGTTATCACGTTCATTAACTATTAAACTCTGGACAAAGTTAATAACGTGGAGCATTTTCAGTTTAATAATTTTAGTATTAACTTTCAAAAATGTTGATGTAAATATATTCGTATATAAATTGATTTTGTATGTAATATGGCTGCCTTACTTAGCCATATCTCTTGGTGTTATCAAAAATAAAATTCTTCAACATATTTTTGTTATGGGTATGCAAGGAATCTGGATATTATTTTTGCATACACTCAGCGGATCAACTTCTGTTATCCTGCAGAATGAAAATTTAATTTCTGAGGAACTTTCAGCGCAATTTGAATTGATATTTTATTTCGCTTACTTCATTATTCTATTGCCGTTTGAACAAAAGTTATTTAAAAATATGCTGCCGTCAGACGAATTTTTTAAATTAAAGTCGCTTTCAAAATATATTTCATTCTTGCCGCTGATAATGTTTATCGGTTATTCCTTCCTAATGATGAACAATTTAATATTTCAAACCTGGTCAGAAAGGCTTTCAAGATTAATTTTACTCTTCGTCTTCTTTATAATCTATCGATCACTCATTGCAACTTCAAAATATGTTTATGAAAATCTCATCAACGATCAAAATTTTTCACGTTTGAAACAACAATTAATATCATTGAAAGATTATGATCTAATGTTGCAAGAGAATCAAGAAAAAATATCAATTATGCGTCACGATTTAAGGCATCATTATCGCTTGTTGCATAAATTACTTGAGAACGGCGAAATTTCAGAGGCAATGAAACATATTGAATTACAAGAAAAGTTGATTGACGAAACGAAGATCAAACGATACAGCTATTCACCGTTGATTAATGCGGCGTTGACGATCTATTTTCGACAAGCGCAGAAGTTAAATATAACTCTCAAACAGAAAGTAAATTTGCCGAAAAAATTTTCAACTGATGAGAATGATTTAGCAATTTTAATGTCGAATCTTTTGGAGAATGCAATTAAAGCCGCTTCAAAACAACAATCCGGCATTCGTGAAATTATTTTTAATGCTCAACACAACGGCGATCAATTTGTTTTAGAGATAACGAATTTCAGCGATCAAAAGATCGAATTAGCTGAAGACGGTCTGCCGAAAACTTCAGTTAAAGGTCACGGAATCGGAATGGTTTCATTGAGAGCTTTTCAAAAAAAATATGATGCTTACGTTGATTTTTCAAGAATCGGTAATAGAGTTAATTTGTTAATGTACTGGAGAGATCATATTTAAATCAATTTTTAGTAAACTGATATCATTTTTTATTTAAGTATTGAAATTTTATTGAAGTTTTATAAAATTTGATCGGTGATGAAAATGATCAAAGTGGCGATAGTTGACGACAATGAAGAAGATTTAAAATCTGCGATAAATTATTTTGTGAGTTATCTCAAGACGAATCATTCAGAACTTGCAAACAAAATTCAAATTGATAAATTTTCAAGTGCAGTGGACTTTCTGCAAAATTATCAAGCGAATAAATACGATCTTTTGATCTTTGATATTTGTATGAAAGGTATTAACGGAATGAAAGCGGCGCAGATTGTCAGAATGCGTGATAGAGACTGCAAGATAATTTTTTTAACGAACAGTGAAGAATTTCTGCTTGACGGCTATTTAGTATTTGCCAGCGGTTACATTATGAAGCCGATCGCTTTGAATGAAGAAAATTTTGCAAAGACGTTTGAATATATCTTGCCTGATCTTCTTGACAAAGTTCAAATCCTCAAAGTCATTATAAAAAATATTCCGCTTGCTGTTCCTTATAAAAAAATTTTTTACGTTGACATTAACGAAAAGCATTCATTGAGACTGCATTTTGATAATCAATCTGTCGTAACAAATATTTCTTATAAAGATTGTCAGTCTCAACTTTTGCAGGATAAACGATTTTTGGAATGCTATCATAGAATTATTGTTAATATGGATCATATAAAGTCAATGGAAAATGATATATTTGTTTTAAAAAATAATTCACGAGTTCCGATCAGTCAGCGTCGTCGACGTGAAACGAAATTAAAATATATGCAATACTTAGCACACAATTAAAAAAAACTTCAATTTTGACAGCAATGTCGATTGAAGTTTTTTATTGCAAAAAATTATTTAACGTAAAATCTCGGTACACGTTCGGAGACAAGACAAGTAATTTCATAATTGATCGTATTGAGATGAGCGGCGGCATCGTCGATCGTCAAAGTATTTGATCCGAAAAGAGTTACTTCATCACCAACTTTAACGCCTTTAATATCAGTAACATCAATCATAACTTGATCCATACAGACACGTCCGGCGATCGGTGCACGCTGTCCATTGATCTCAACGAAAAAATTTTTATAAGCACGAATATAACCGTCAGCATAACCGATCGGCAGAGTTGCAATTAAACTATCACGCTTTGCAATGAACTCACGACCATAACCGATCGAAGTGCCCGCAGAAATTTTTTTCACAAATACTATTTTAGTGCAAAGTCTCATCGCTTGCTTGATGTCGATCGTCTTTTCAACTTCATTTGATGGATAAAGTCCATAAGTGATAATTCCACTTCGTACCATATCAAAATGAGCCTCAGGAATTTCTAAAATCGCCGCTGATTCTGCAATGTGACGAATTTTTATATCAATACCACGATTTTTGATCTCTTCACAAACTTCATTGAAAATTTTCAACTGTTCCTTAACAAATGATTTATCTTTCTCATCAGCGGCGGCGAAATGTGAAAAAATTCCTTCGATCTCAACGTTCGGCATAAATGATATACAAGTTGCAAGCTCCACAGCCTCATTGATCGCTGTTCCGATTCTTCCCATACCGGTTTCAATTTTCAGATGAACTTTTGCGATCTTGTTTTGATTGACAGCGGCATTGCAGATCGCCTTAGCAAGATCAAAATCACAAACAGTTTGAGAAATATCATTTGCAACAACTTCAGCGGCGGCAGTCTGCGGAATTAATCCTAAAATCAAAATCGGTTGAGTAAATCCGGCGTTACGAAGTTCCAACGCTTCATCAACGGTTGCAACGGCTAAAAAATCTGCACCGGCTTTGATCGCACATTGTGAAACGGCGATCGCTCCGTGACCGTAAGCATTAGCCTTGACGACGGCGCAAAGTTTCACGTTATTATTGACGTAGCGGCGAATTTTTGATAAATTTTCAGTGATATTAGTCAAATTAATTTCAGTCCAAACATCACGATTTAAAAAATTCATTCGTTTCACTTCCATAAAAATTTTTTAATCACGCTGATAATTTTATCACTACTAATATTTTTCTTCAACAAAATTTCTATCGATGAGGTGATCACAATTTTAGAAATAATTATCGGACGAGCAGGCACAGGCAAAACTCAAAATTGTTTAGATCAAATGAAAAATTTTTTGCATACAGAAGGACTCAAGGCAAAAATTTATTTGTTGATGCCGGCTTATATGACTTACAAAACTGAATGGCAATTCGCAGAAATGAATGACAGCGCAGTTAATACTTATGTTTACAGTTTTCAGCGATTCGCAAGGCAAATTTTAACAGAGACTAACGGCTTAAATATTCCGAAGATCACGGAGATCGGACGAAGAATGATCTTGAGAAAAATTTTATTGCGCCGTGATAAATCTCAAGAGTTTAAATATTTTGCAAGAGCCGTTAAACAGCGTGGATTTAGTGAAACGTTAGCAGAAACGATCAAAGAGTTAAGAACGTATGACATTACGCCGGATAAATTGAAAAATGCAACTTCATTTGATCTTGACGACGATGAATTAACTGACAAATTGAATGATCTGGCAATGATCGAAGAAGATTTTTTGAATGAGATCGACGGCAAAAATTACGATGATGAAGACGTGATTGAAATTGCTTCTGAAAAGATCATTGATTCAAAACTTTGTAAGGAAGCAGAAATTTTTATTGATGGTTTTGTATTCTTTGATCCATTGCAAAGAAAAATCATTCGTGAACTTCTCACGACAGCGAAAAATATTCATATAGCTTTGCCGCTTGATACAAATTTAAATCACAAAGAAAACGATATTGAAGTTGGGTTATTTCGGCAGTCAATGAAAACTTTTATTATGCTCCGACAAATGGCTGACGATCTCAAAATTGAAATGAAGATCACACGCTGCAAGAATCAGAAACGCTTTAAACGTGGTGCACTTGCAATGATTGAAGAAAATCTTTTTGACTTCTCAAAACGCAAGATAATAAATAAAAATTTGACGGACAGTTTAAATATCATTGAGGCGGCGAATCAGCGTGTTGAAGTTGAGGCAGTCGCACAAGATATTTTGAAAATCAAACAAGAGAGAAATTATAAATTTCGTGATTTTGGGATATTATTCCGAGACGAAAAATATATTAATCTTCTAAAGACAGCTTTGGAACAGCACGATATACCATTTTTCAGTGATACGCCGTTACTTGCGATCCATCATCCGCTTGCAGAATTAATTTTGTCGTCGCTTGATACGCTTTCAAGTCGCAATTCTGATTCTCTTTTCTATTGCCTTCGCACCGGATTTTTCGACGTTAAGCAAGAAGATATTGATCTGCTTGAAAATTACGTTATAGAGTTCGGGATAAAAGGCTTAAAAAGTTGGACGCGATCGGATTCGTGGACTTTTTACCGTCGTAATTTTGATGATGACGTTGATAAAATTCCTGACAACGAAAAGAAACGAATCAATGCAGTTAATGAAATTCGATTTACAATCATTGAGCCGTTTAAAAATTTTTCGGAGAAATTAAGCGATAAAAAATCCTTGACAGTTAGAAAAATTTCTGAAGCACTTTTTGAGTTCTTAGAAGAGTTGAGAGTGCCGCAGAATTTAAATTTATGGTCACGAAAAGCGGCTTTAATGGAAAATTTGACGCTTGCAAAGGAACATCAAACGATTTGGAATGAAGTTGTCAAATTGCTTGAACAATTCGTTGAGATAATGGGCGATGAAGTCATAACGATCAAAGATTTTATAATGCTGACGACAGAAGGTATTGACGCTATAGAAATGTCTTTGATTCCGCAAGGTTTAGACGAAGTGACGATAGCTAATTTAAATCAAAACAGCTTGCAAAATTCAAAGGCGATTTATATTATCGGTTGCAATGAAGGATCAATGCCTCGCAGCAGCAGTGAGAAAGGTTTATTTTCTGATTCTGATCGTTTGAAGTTGATCGAAAATGCTGATCTTGAAATTCACGCCGGACAAATTGAAAATTCACTTGCAGAAAAATTTTTGCTTTATCGTGGATTCACTGAAGCGCAAGAATATCTTTGCATAAGTTATTCACTTGCAGACAGCAAAGGCGAATCAATGAAAAAATCGCCGCTAATTAAAAGTATCCAAAAAATTATTCCGAATGTTAATTTTGAAACGAAGACGATTGAACTTTTGGGATCAAATTCTAATTTGCGATTCATTGTCGACGATAAAAAAATTTCGACTGACATTGCAACGCAACTTTTTGCAAAGTACAATCGAACGATCAAAAGTAGTGTTAGTAAGATTGAAATTTTTATGAAGTGTCAATTTAAACACTTTGCACAATTCGGACTTAAACTTGAGGAACGCCGTGAAAGAAAATTCAAAGCTCTTGATCTTGGTAACCTTCTGCATAGTACGTTAAGAAAATTCGGCGAAAGAATGAAGAGTGAAAATGATCGCCGTTGGTCTAGTGTCGGAAATGATGAACTTATCAAGATCGTTGACGAAATTTTTGATGAGATCGTTCCGAGATTGTCAAATTCACTTTTGAAAAGCAATGAGACTTATAAATATCAACTTCAGAGAATCAGAAATGTTGCAATTAGATCACTTCGTCGATTGATTGAACTTGACAGCGTGAGTAAATTTCACCCGGAACATTTTGAAACGACTTTTGGATTTACAGACGGCTTAAAAGCATTGAGTTTTGATCTTGAAAACAATTTTAAAATTGATCTCGCAGGAAAAATCGATCGAATTGACATATCAGAAAACGGAAAATATTTTTCGATCATTGACTATAAAACAGGTAAAGCGGCTATCAATCTGCTTGATCTTTATTATGGTTTGAATCTTCAACTGATAACTTATTTACTCGTTGCGAATGAAAATTTGATCGATCAAATGCCTGCGGCTATGCTTTACTTCTTGATAAAATATCCGGCGCAGTCTGATAAAAAACGAATGACTGAAGAAGAGGCAAAAGAATTTTTAGAATCTAAACTTAAAATGCCCGGCTGGATTCTTGCTGATAAAAATGTTATTGAAGAGATCGACAAATCATTGAAATTTATCAAAGTGAGTTATAAAAATGATGGAGATTTCACTGCCAACACTAAACCATTCATTAAAACCACTGAAGAATTTAAATATTTGCTTGCATACGTCGGAAAAATTTTTCAAGATGCCGGAAATGAGATCATCGACGGAAATATTTCAGTTAATCCTTACGAAAAAGACAGTGAAGGCAATAAAATTTGTGAATATTGTCCTTATAAAGCTGTTTGTGGTTTTGATCTTTTGAAACAGTGGACACCTTTCAAGAAAATTTCTGACGAAGAAGTTATGAAACTAATTAAGAATGAAGGTAACGATCAATAATTCTACATTCTGCATTCTAAATTAATCAAAAAGCGATGTACATTAATTGCACACCGCTAATTTTTTTCTTAGCCCTCAGCCTTTCGACCTTAGCCCTAAATTATCCTTTGATCTGCGCCGCAACTTCCGCCGCAAAATCTTCTTGTTTCTTTTCGATACCTTCACCAAGTTGATAACGATCGAATTTCAAAACTTTAACCTTGCCGAGAACATCTTTAACAGTCTTTTCAGTATCCTTGACAAAAATCTGTTCGATCAAGCAGACTTCTTTATAATATTTCTTCATACGACCTTCAACCATTTTTTCAATAATTGCATCTGGTTTAGGTTTATTACTTTGTGCATTTTCTTCTTTCGCTGTTGCCAACTGTACAGCACGCTCGTGATCAACAAATTCTTGTGGAAGACTTGCAACATCAATCGCTGAAGGATTAGACGCTGCGATCTGCATTGCAATATCTTTACCAAGTTGATCATCACCGCCGTCAAGTTCAACAAGTACGCCGATCTTTCCGCCCATATGAATGTAACTTGTAACTTTGCCTTTTGACTCATAACGAACAAAGCGACGAATAGAAATTTTTTCGCCGATCGTTGCAGTAGCCTCAGTTACAAGAGTTTCAACAGTCTTACCACCGAGTTTACTTGCATTGAGTGCATCTAAATCTTTCGGACCGGTTTTTGCAATGTGTTCAGCAATATCTTTTTCAAGTTTTCTAAAGTTTTCATTTTTCGCTGCAAAATCAGTTTCGCAGTTGACTTCGATCAAAACTGCAACTTTGCCATTATCTGAAACATAAGCCGCAACTGCACCTTCAGCGGCGATTCTGCCGGACTTCTTAGCCGCTTTTGCAATACCTTTTTCACGGAGCCAATCAGCCGCCGCTTTTGGATCACCATTCGTCTCTGCAAGTGCTTTTTTACAATCCATCATACCTGCGCCGGTTTTCTCTCTCAAGTCTTTAACCATTGCAGCTGTAATTTGTGCCATTTAAAAATCCTCCAAATTTTAATTCAGAATGTAGAATGCAAAATTCAGAATTAAAATTGCTAATCATTCTACATTCTGCATTCATCATTCTACATTAGTTTATTCTTCTTCGTTAGTTTCTTCAGAATTATCAACGCTTGTTGCGTCGAGACCTTGACGACCTTCAAGGACTGCATCAGCCATTCTAGCAGTGATAAGTTTAACTGCACGAATTGCATCGTCATTGCCCGGAATTACATAATCGATCTCGTCAGGATCGCAGTTAGTATCAACAATCGCAACGATCGGAACGCCTAATTTGCGAGCCTCAGCAACAGCAATTCTTTCTTTGCGTGGATCAACAATGAAGAGTGCACCAGGAATTTTATTCATCTCTTTGATTCCGCCAAGATATTTTTCAAGGCGTGACATTTCGTGACGAAGCTGCATAACTTCTTTTTTCGTGAGAACGTCAAAAGTTCCGTCAGCTTCCATTTGTTCAAGTTCCTTAAGTCTGCCAATACGCTTTTGAATCGTTTGGAAATTCGTAAGCATACCACCGAGCCAACGCTCATTAACAAAGAATTGACCTGCGCGGACTGCTTCTTCTTTGACTGCCTCTTGTGCTTGTTTCTTAGTACCGACGAACAAAATCATTTTGCCTTCTTCAGCAACGCTGCGAATGAAATTATAAGCATCGTCAACTTTTTTAACTGTCTTTTGAAGATCGATAATGTAAATTCCATTGCGCTCCGTGAAGATGTATTTTGCCATCTTAGGATTCCAGCGGCGAGTCTGATGACCAAAATGTACACCGGCCTCAAGCAACTGTTTCATTGAGATAACTGCCATTTTAATTCCTCCTGTTATATCTTTCGTGTGAATTTTTGAATTTGCTGTTGACTTCGATTGAAGCACAGGATCAGCATAAATCACACGTGCTATTGAATAACGTTGAAAATTATAACATAATTAAATTTTTTTGCAAGCCTTTTAAAAAATGTTTTGTATTTACAATTAAAAATTTCTGCGATAAAATAAAAAAATGTTTTTTGATCAAAATAATTTAGAAGTTTTGATTAAATGAAGTAAAAATTTTTTGAGGTGATCAAATGTCAATCGTTAAAGATATGTCGCTTGCAAGTAGCGGCGTTGACAAAATTAATTGGGTAAAAAATTTTATGCCGGTTCTCAATGCTATCAATGATGAATACAGTTCAACGAAACCCTTTAAAAATCTCAACGTTACGATCTGTTTGCATCTTGAGGCTAAAACAGCGTATATGGCGCAGGTTTTCAAAAATGCCGGTGCAAATGTTTCAATCTGCGGATCAAATCCTCTTTCAACTCAAGATGATGTTTGCGCCGGACTTGCTCAAAGCGGCGTAAATGTTTTTGCAACTCACGCTTGTACTGAAGAAGAATATTTTAATTATGTTGAGAAGTCGATCGAAAATCCACCGCACATTATTATTGACGACGGCGGCGATCTCGTTCACTTACTTCATACGAAACGAACTGATCTGATCAAAAATCTTTACGGCGGATCTGAAGAGACTACAACCGGCGTTAATCGTCTGAAGAAACTTGATGCAGAAGGCAAATTGAAATTTCCGATGATCGCCGCTAATGATGCTTATATGAAATATCTTTTTGATAATCGCTATGGAACAGGTCAATCAACTTTCGACGGAATTATGAGGACAACGAATTTAGTTATTGCCGGTAAAACTGTTGTGATCGCCGGTTATGGTTGGTGTGGTAAAGGCGCAGCGATGAGAGCTAGAGGACTCGGTGCTAACGTTGTTATCACTGAAGTTGATCCGATTAAATCGATCGAAGCGATCTTTGACGGCTTTAGAGTTATGCCTATGGTTGAGGCAGCGAAGATCGGCGATCTCTTCTTGACGTTGACAGGCTGCAACGATGTTATCAACAAAAATCATTTTGAGTTGATGAAAGACGGCGCAATGTTAGCTAATGCCGGACATTTCGACGTTGAGATCAACATTCCGGAACTTGAAAAACTTTCTTCTTCACGTCGAACGGTTAAGCCGAACATTGAAGAATTTATTGTCAACGGCAAAAAAATTTATTTGCTTGCTGAAGGTCGTCTTGTTAATCTTGCAAGCGGCGACGGTCATCCGGCTGAAGTTATGGATTTGTCTTTCGCTGTACAATTTTTCTCTGCACTTCACATTCTCAAGCATCACGACGAATTAGAAAATCACGTTTACTTATTGCCGGAAAATATTAATTTCGACATTGCAAAGATCAAATTAAAAGCTCTTAACGTTTCGATCGATTCTTTGACTGAAGAGCAAAAAAAATATCTCGGTCTGCAATGAGACACGAGATAAAAATATATCTATCGTTGATTGAATGATCAGCGATTTTTTTTT
>JAFUZV010000167.1 GCA_017476425.1 Selenomonadaceae bacterium | reverse complement strand
GTGAAGGCGATATTGTTTTCAGAGCCGGCGAAATTCTTGCAAGCGGCGTAATTTCCAAAAATCAAAATGCTGATGAGATTGTTGCAGATATTGACAAGATGGCGGAACTTGCAACGGCTAATGTTTCACGTAGAATTGGCAATGCCGGTGAACATTCAGTTTGGATTTATCAGCCGGAACTTTCTGAGGCAGTCAAGGCAATTTCAGAAAGTGATCAAGATGTTGTATTGAGAATAGCGGCGGCAGGTAATTTAATGCGTGGTGAGCCGGTTAGAACGAGTTTAGAACTTTACAAGAATAATAAAATTTTTGATAAGGACGAATTTATTTTTTCAAAGAGTTATGATATTAATGAAAATGTCAGCGTTGAGGAGATCGTACAAAGTTTTTTGAATGAAGTAAATCGTTCGGCGGTGTCGAAAGGCGTTTTAGCTGATCCGATAAGCGGCGCAGTTGGTGTTGTTGAAGGCAGTCAAATTTATCAAATTGTTAATTCAGTTAATGAGGCGATCAACAAGTCGAAAACTTCAATCACATTGTCCGCTTATGCAAGAGATATTACGACGGCGATCGGTCCGTTGAGATTAATCATTAAAGTTGAGAATGCAAAGAAAGGCTTGAATATTTAAATGATCCTTGCGATTGATCCCGGACGTGATAAATGTGGTGTTGTCGTGATGAGTGAATCAGGCGAAATTAAATTTCAAAAAGTGATTGAAACGATCAATTTTTCAACGACGATTTTGGAACTTGAAAAGGATTTTGATCTGCGAATTGTAATTTTAGGCAATGGAACGACAAGCAAAGAATTGAAATTGACAATCGAAAAAATAATTTCAATACCGATTAAAGTTGTCGATGAAAAGCATACAACTGAAGAGGCAAGAAAACTTTACTGGATAAAAAATCCTCCGCAAGGCTGGAGAAAATTATTACCAACAACAATGCAAGTGCCGCCGATGCCGGTTGATGATCTCGTTGCAGAAATTTTAGCAAAAAGATTTTTATCGATCTAAAAAAATTTTTCTAAAAAATTCTAAAAAATTTTCAAAAAATACTTAAGTAATATTTGTCAAATTACGATATACAAATTAGAGATTGAGAAGTCACAAGAATGATCACCTTGTGAAGATTAGTAGTGCTGGCAACTGATCAATACTCGATCCATTTAAAAATTGTGTTATTTGCAAATATTACAATTATCTCGCGTTATTAAAAAAAATTGTAGTTTAGGCGGCAATGAATGTTCGCCAAATGTTTTAAACCAAGGAGGAAATTACAATGGCAATGGTCGTAAAGAACAACATGAGCGCAATTCATACGCTCAACACTCTCAATAACAACAGCACAGCTCTTAGCAAGAGCCTCGCTAAAGTTTCCAGCGGTATGAAAATCAACACCGCACAAGATGACGCTTCCGGCTATGCGATCAGCGAAAAAATGAGAGTGCAGATCCGCAGCTTGGATCAAGCCAACCAAAACACCCAGAACGACCTTTCAATGATGAAGACGGCTGAAGGTGCTGTCTCCAGTACAATTGAAATTCTCAAATCTCTTAAAGAAAAAGCTATCAACGCAGCTAACGATAGCAACACTGATAGCGATCGTAAGACGATCCAGAAGGAAATGGATCAGTTCATTGATCAGATCGATGACAATGCTCTTACAACATTTAATGGCAAATATCTCATTGATGGTTCCAAGAACTTCCGTTCAGAAAATGGTACTCGTACTGCTTTCACGAACCAGAATCTTGCAATTGAAACCACAGCTAATTCTTCTCTTGTTGGTTTACAAAACCGCAATCATGAAGATCTTGAAATTACTACCACTGACCGTGTTACTGCTTCATTCGTACAGAACGGTGTAACTTATAGTACTACTTTCCATGTTGGTAATACCGAAAGTGGTAAAGTTGCAACCCTTAATGATGTTTTCACCGCTCTTAATAATCTTGCAATTACGAAGACTGGTCATGCAATATTTGGTACTGCTAACTTCAAGACTACCAGTAGCTCAAACGGTGCAAAAGCAAGTATTGCAGCTAAGGCAACGCCGCACGCTTATGAAGAAGTAAACTATGCTGATGGTACTAAGACCACTAATGGCGGTCTTGAGTGGGGTTCAGGTAAAAACATACTTGTTCATAATGGTATTAACATTGGTACCAATGCAGCAGGCGATGCAGTTAAAACTGCTGACGGCACAACCGGTCTTACTGTTACTGCAGCTTCAGTTGGTTATGGTTATGCTAGTGGCAAGGCTGGTGGACAGATCGCAGGTATCAACATTAGCATTACTGACAGTCAAGGCAACGTTAAGAAAGCCGCTAATGCAGCTCTTGATGCATTCAACCTCTCAGTTCGTGAGATGAATGTCAACGAGAATGATAACAGCCTTAACTTCCACGTTGGTGCAAGTGCTAACCAGGCTATCAAAGTTGGCTTGACTGATATGCGTTCTGAAGCACTTGGCTTGAAGGGTTCCGACGGTACGAAACTTAGTGTTGCAACGAAGACATTTGCTAATGCAGCTGTCAACGTTATCGACAATGCTATCACCAAAGCTGTCGATGAGCAAACTAATATCGGTGCTGTTGAAGCTCGTCTCGAATACACCAGCAGCAACCTCACAACTTCCAGCGAAAACGTCCAGAATGCAGAGTCCACAATCCGTGACGCAGATATGGCGAAAGAAATGACGAACTACACGAAGAATAACGTCTTGCTCCAGGCAGCACAATCAATGCTTGCTCAAGCTAACCAGAACTCCTCGGCAGTTCTTTCACTCCTGCAGTAAGATTAGTGGCTTAGCAGCGTGATAAATCGCTGAAGGTTTTAAATAAACTAAATAAGTAACTAATTGGATCGGTGTTGAAATTCTTTTGAAAAGTAGACATCATCTGCGAAATAAAGAAAAGAGCTTATCACTTCGGTGGTAGGCTCTTTTTGATACTTAAAAATTTTTAATCTGATTAATTTCTACTTGTCAATTTTAAAGATAAAAGTTATTATATCAACGAAAAAAATTTTTTAATCAGAGGTGATAATTTTGATCAAGAAAGGAATAATTTTAGCCGGCGGATCAGGCACTCGACTTTATCCATTAACTGAAGTAGTTTCAAAACAATTAATGCCTGTGTATGATAAGCCAATGATTTATTATCCGTTGTCGATTTTAATGCTTGCCGGGATTCGTGAAATTTTGATAATCACAACGCCGCAAGATCAATCACTATTCAAAGCATTACTTCACGACGGTAAACAACTCGGCTTATCGATCAATTACGCCGTTCAGCCTAAGCCGGAAGGACTTGCACAAGCATTTTTGATCGGCGAAAAATTTATTAACGGCGATTCTTGCGCTTTAGTGCTCGGCGATAATATTTTTTACGGTGCTGATCTCACTAAGGCACTTCGGCGAGCGGCTTCTCAAGATGAAGGTGCAACCGTTTTTGCTTATTACGTTAATGATCCTCAAAATTATGGCGTTGTTGAATTTGATAGCAACGGTCAAGCGATCAGCCTTGAAGAAAAGCCGCAAAATCCAAAATCGAATTATGCAGTTACAGGACTTTATTTCTACGATAATAATATTGTTGACGTTGCAAAGTCGATCAAGCCTTCTGCACGGAATGAACTTGAAATTACTGATGTCAACAAAATTTATCTTGAAAAGGGAACATTGCACGTTGAAAAAATGCGTCGTGGATATGCTTGGCTTGATACCGGAACTCACGAATCACTTTTGCAAGCCGGTCAATTCGTCCAAACAATTCAAACTCGTCAAGGTCTCAAAATTTCCTGCATTGAAGAAATCGCTTATCGAATGAATTATATTGACGGCGAACAACTTTTAAAACTTGCTGAACCGCTTTCAAAAAATGATTATGGTAAATATCTGCAACAACTTGCTAAAAAAGGCAAATAAAATTTAAATTTTTAAAGGTGGCTTGATAATTTTGATGAAAAAATTTTTGTTAATGATTAGTGCTGTAATGACGTTGATGATCTCAACAGCATTTGCAGCTGAAGAAAATAATTCTGAGTCGTATAAATACATAAGTTTAAATTACGATTTCAGCATTCAATGTCCAAAAGTGCCGAAAGTTGTTCCAGCTGAAATTTTCTTTGACGACAACACTAAAAAAGGTGACGTATTAGTTTTTGACTACGTTGTTGATGATCAAGGTGCTTATGATGTTAAACGTGCCTGGATTTTCCTTTTCGACGCTTTCAACACAAACGCCGTTCCGAATTTCAATCAAGACAAAAAAGAGATCATTGATCAATATTTAACAGCACTGCAAAAGAATGGCTATGAAGGCACGGCTTTAGTTAATATTACGAAGGACAATAAAGGCGTTTTTGCGATCACCGCTAAAGTTATTGAGATTGACGAAGATGATGACGGCAAGCCCGATGCAACTCTTGAGACGGATCAACAAAGTGCTGTTGCATTCTTCAGAACGGCTAGCGGTCGCTGCGTTTCAATTCAACTGATCGGAAGTAACGATTTGAATGACGCTGCACTGAATAATTTCAGAAGAGCATTAACAACTTTTGAAGAAGTTGATCTTAAGGCGCAAAACTCAAAAGTCAACGATAAGGATCAAAAGAAGAGTGACAAGAAGTCTGATAAAAAATCCAAGAAGGACAAGAAAAAATAATTCGGAATTTAAAATTTATAATATTTGATAAAAAAATTTCCGTTGATCACGATCGATCAGCGGAATTTTTTTATTCGTTTAAATGTTCCTTACACATTCTATTTCTTGTCAAGAAAAATGATATTGAAAGTGGAATGCAAGCACCGAGCCACGCCAGCGGACTTGCCATACAAGCACCGGCATAACCAAAAATGTCAACTAAAAATACTGCGGCGAGGACTCTCATAATTAATTCCATTACGCCGGCGATCGTCGGTACAACACTTTGACCTAAACCTTGCAAAGTAAATCTGAAAATGAATAGCAATGACAATATCCAAAAGCACGAACTATTGATAATAAAAAATTGTTCACCATACTCCACAATTTGATCTTGACCTTCACCAACGAACAATTTCATTAAATCCGGACCGAAAGTAATTATCAATATCGCTATTGCAATGCTGAAACTGCAAGACATATAAATACACTTTTTAACGCCTTCATTGATTCTTGAAAATTTTTGTGCGCCGAAATTTTGAGCTGTATAAGCCGCCATTGCAACACCAAAAGACATCATAGGCATAACGGCGATTCCGTCAACTCTCATTGCGGCGGCAGTAGCAGCAACGGCAGCCGGTCCGAGATTATTCAATGCAACTTGTACGACAACAGCACCGATCGCAATGATCGACGATTGAAAACCCATAGGCAAGCCGATTCGTGCATGAGCCCAGAGAATTTTTTTATCAAATTGCCAATCATTGCGTTGAGTATGAAGAATAGGAACACGCTTTTTAATATAGATCAGACAAATTATATTTCCTATCACTAATGAAACGATCGTTGCAAGTGCCGCTCCGGGTATTCCGCCATTCAAAATTATTATTGCGATCGGTTCAAGCACAATGTTAATGCAAAGTGTTACAGCTTGAATGACCGTCGGCATCTTACTATCACCGAGCGATCGGATCAAATTTGTTTGCATTTGAATCATTATAAAACCGATCATACCGCCGTAAATGATCGAAATGAATGAGTAAGCACCGTCGATAATTTCCGGCGGCGTTTCCATTATAATTAGAAGTTCACGGCAAAAAGTCACGCCTAAGATCGTCAAAATGATCGATGCAATGATTGAAATAATCGTACAAGCTACAACACTTTGACGAACTCCGATCTGATCTTTTGCGCCGAATCGTTGACCGGTGTAGATCGAAAGTCCACTTGTTAAACCCATAACAAAACCGAGCATTAGAAACATTAATGATCCTGTGCAACCGACCGCCGCAAGTGCATTAACGCCTAAGAATCGACCAACGATCAGAGTGTCGACGAATCCATAAAGTTGTTGAAAAATATTTCCGGCGATCAGCGGCAATGTGAAGAATAAAATTAATTTTGCCGGTTCACCTTCGGTTAAATCCTTTACTGCATTATTTTTATCTTCAAACATATTTCTAAACCTCAAAAAAATTTTTCTTATCGAAAGTTATATAACTTATTAAAATTTTTTTGTCAATAGAAATAATTTTTTGCGCTATGAAAAATTTTCAGTTATAATATCGATCGCTCGCCAAAATAATTTTTGAATTGAAGGTGATCAAATGAAAAAAATTTTGTTATTAATCGCCGCTTTAGCACTCGGAATTAGTAGCGGCTGTGGTAAAGAAGATACGCCTGAAGATGCAATGAGAGAAATTCAAACGGCTATTGCGAATCAAGATCGACAGGCACTCGAAAGCCGCGTTGATGTCGATAAATTTTTAAATGATCTCTACAGCGATATAACCGAGCAAATCGCTGATAATATTCCAAAACTTCACGAAAGTTATCCTGATGATCCATATTTTTGGAATACGCCGCAATTTATCAGAAAGTACAACGAAGAGCACAGAATTTTTTATATGAGTTTTGTTAATGCCGCTGTTAATGCTTACTTTGATCCGAGTGTCAAGCCGGATAATTTTTTAAATACTTTTTCAATACAATGTGCAAACGAATTTAAAAATATCTGCAATGCTATCGATACTAAGACATCAAAGGCAGCGATCAACGGCGATCAAGCAACGATTGATTTTGAATTGCAAGGCGATGAATCACTTCACGGAAAATTTATAGGCAATTTGAAATTTAAATTTGTTTTTGAAAAGGACGATCAATCACGTTGGAAACTTACAAAGATCGATAATCTTGATGAGCTTTTGATGCCGATCGTTGATAAAGCTGAAATTGTTTGGCCTGAAACGATTATGAATAAATAAACTGTTTAACGTAAAAAAAATTTTTTGATCGATTTAAATTAGTCGATCTTTTTTTTTGAAAAGGATTGAAGGAATTGCATTTATGTTGTAGAATTTGAAACTAGAAATTTATTTTATACTTATGAATATTAATACGTAAATAATTTTTATGAAAGGAAGTGTGAAACGAATTGTTAGATCAAATTATGGCATCGCCTGAATTTAATTACTTGCCGCGAGCGTTGATGGCTGCTAATATGAGACAAGAAGTAATTGCTAACAACATTGCAAACGTCAACACGCCTAAATTTAAAAAAAGCAATCTTATATTTGAATCACTTCTTGCTAGAGAACTTTACGGCGAAGAAACTGATGGCAAGTTGCAAATGGTCAGAACACACGATAATCACTTGCCGCCGTCAAATGTGCCTTTTGTTGCAATACCGACAATTGAACAAGATCACCAAACGTTAATGCGTGTTGATGATAACAATGTTGATATTGATATTGAAATGGCAACTCTTGCAAAAAATCAAATTTATTTCAACGCTTTAGCCACCGAAATGAAAAATTATGTTGAAAAACTGAAAAGCGTTATAACCAGCGGTCAAGGCGGTTGATGATAAATAGATTTTAAATTTCAGATTGGAGAATGAATTTATGGGAATGTTTACAGGAATTGATGCCTCAGCGTCAGGTTTAACCGCTGAACGCTTAAGAATGGATGTCATTTCAAACAACATTGCAAATGCCAACACAACACGAACTGATCGAGGCGGAGCATATCATCGCCGTTATGTGGTTTTTATGCCGCGTGAAAAAGAATTGCAAAGTTTTGAACAAATGCTTAAGCAGGCTATCGGCTATAAAAAATCTTCCGGTGAAGGTGTTAGAGCCGTTGCAATTAAAGAAGACGATCAACAAGGTCCGCTTGTTTATGATCCTAGTCATCCGGATGCAAATGCTGAAGGTTACGTTGAAAAGCCGAATGTCAATATTGTCACTGAAATGGTTGATATGATAACCGCTCATCGTGCTTATGAAGCAAATACAACGGCGATCAATGCTGCAAAGAGTATGGCGATGAAGGCTTTAGAAATTTCAGGACGTTAATTTAATTCAGAATGTAGAATTAAGAATTAAGAATTAAAAGGTGATTCTGAATTATTAAAGAAGGTGAAATGAATGGAAATAGAGCCGTTGAAAATGACACCGGTACAAATGCACGCACAAAGTCATATAGGTGAAAATGAACAGCCTGAACCACCTAAATCATTTGGCGAATTTTTGAAAGATGCCTTAAAAGCAACAAACGATCTTCAGATTCATTCAGAACAAATGAATTTAGCAATGGCAGCAGGCAGAATTGAAGATATATCACAAGTTATGGTCGCAAGCCAAAAAGCTGAAATCGCAATCCAGCTAGCCCTTCAACTGCGAAACCGTGCAGTCTCCGCCTATCAAGAAGTTATGAGAATGCAAGTATAATGCGGAATTATGAATGCGGAATGCAGAATTAATGTGGAATTATGAATGCGGAATGCAAAATTATTAATTTAATTCCGAATTCCTAATTCCGAATTCCGAATTCCGAATTGATTTAATTCCTAATTCCTAATTCCGCATTCCGAATTATTCAGAAGGGATGAGATCATTGGCAGATTGGATAGCGAAATATCGAGAGCTGTGGGAAAGTTACAGCGGTCGACAGCGTTATATAATAGTAGGTTCCGCCGCCGCTTTTTTACTTTTGCTCTTGGGTATCAGCTTTTGGTACGGCAGCAAGCCGGATATGGTGCCGCTGTACACCAATTTGGAAACGAAAGATGCCGGCGATGTTGTTAATAGTTTAAAAGAAGCCGGTGTACAATATACAGTTGAAGAGAATAAAACAGGTACAACAATTTTTGTGCCTGCGCCTGATGTACACGACGCAAGATTAAATTTAGCAACTCAAGGCTTGCCGCGTGGAAATAAAGGCTTTGAACTCTTTGACGATAGCAAATTAGGCGTCACCGAATTTCAAAATAAAATTAATTACTTGCAAGCACTGCAAGGTGAATTGACTCGAACGATTGAACAATTAAATTCTGTCGATAAGGCACGTGTTCATATTGTTTTACCTGAGGACTCTTTATATAAACGTAATGAAAAACCTGCGACGGCTTCAATTATGTTGATTTTAAATCCGAAAGCCGAACTTAAACCGCAGGAAATTAAAGGAATTGTAAATTTAGTTAGTCATAGCATTCAAGGTCTTAAGCCGGAAAATGTTACAATCGTTGATGAAGCCGGTAATATTCTCAATGAAAATCAAGATGATGAGGCTTTAAAAGATCAACGATTGAATTTGCAGACACTTAATCAGATCGAAATGACTAAAAAAGTCCGCGATCATTTACAAAATAATATTCAATCAATGCTTGATCAAACGCTCGGTGAAGGAAATGCTTTTGTTCGTGTAAGTGTTGAATTAGATTTTGATGAACGCAAGACTGATCGTCAGACATTCACGCCGGTTGTTGATGAAGCCGGTATTATTCGCAGTCAACAAGATATAAGCGAAAATTACAATGGCGAATCGAATATGCCCGGCGGTCCGGCTGGAACTGAGTCAAATATTCCGGGTTATGTCGCCGAAGAGAGAAATGCAAATGCTGAATATGAGCGCAAAGAATCAACAAAGAATTATGAGATCAACGAAGAAAATCAAAAGATCGTTGCATCGCCCGGATCAATTAAACGTTTAACGGTTGCAGTTTTGGTTAATGATACCGTAACTGAGCCGCAGCAGGAAAGTTTATTGAGGACTGTAAGCTCTGCTGCAGGTATCAATGAAGATCGTGGCGATATGATCTCTGTTGAGCCGTTGCCGTTTAGTACAGAATTGCGTGATCGTCGTATGGCTGAGGCTATTGCAGAACGTGAACGTCAAGAAAGGATTTTGTATACGGAAATTGGCGCAATCGTACTTCTTGCATCGCTTATCATTGGCGGTTTCTTGATGTATCGTCGTCGCAAGCGTCAAGAGCGTGAAGCCGCTGAAGAGGCAGTTCGTCAAGCTGAAATGGCGAGACAACGTGCGGAAGAAGAAGCACGTCAAGCAGCTATCGAAGCCGGAAGAATCGAAGAAGAAAAACTTACTCCGGAAGAACGTCGTCAACGCGACGAAAAGGCTGCTATTCTCAAATTTATCGACGAAAAGCCGGCAGATGTTGCTATGCTTATCAAGCAATGGCTTTCTGAAGACGATTAATATTTAATTGGCAATGGGTAATGTCTAATTGGTAATTGACTGAGTTTAATCGTTAGTCATTACTGATTAGTCATTACTCATTTTTTTAGGAGTGTTAAAAATGGGCGTTGCAATAAATAAATTTGTCGGCTTGGAAATTCTGAATGATATGTCGCAGGAAGAACTTGATCTGATCGTTAAGACTATAATTGATAAAGGCAGTCTAACGGAGACATTAACGACGAATGAACTTTACAAAAAATATCAGCCGAATCACAGAATGTATCTTGACGTAATTCAAAATGAAATTTTAGCGTTCGGCAGTCATACTTTCGGATCGAATAAAAGTTATATTGAGATCGTCAGAGATGTCTGCAAAAAAATGAAAGTTCCATTTAATCCAAAACACGATCTTGAACACCTTGAACATAATTTGCTTGAGACGGTTTTAGAAAAAACTTGGGAATCAATGGAATATGAAGAACGGAAAAAATTTCTTAGCAATTTGAATGAGAAAACAGGAATTAAAGCGCAGGCATCAGCGGCGGCATTGATAGGATTATTCAGAGCCGGCGGCTTTGCATCGTATCAATTACTTTTGTTGATCGCTAATCAAATAGCGATAATGATTTTAGGTCGAGGCTTATCACTTGCAGCGAATGCGGCTTTAGTTCGTGCTGCGTCGATATTTGCCGGTCCGATCGGTATGGCTTTAACGGCAGTATGGACTGTTTTCGATCTTGCAGGTCCGGCTTATCGAGTAACAATTCCTATTGTGATTTACATTGCGGCGATTCGAGCCGTTCACAATAATAATCAATTCAAAAATTTTGCATTCTGAAATTTTAGGGAATAGTTTTTAAGGATCAGTAATTTAATTCTGCATTCTTAATTCTACATTCTACATTAATTAAGAGGTGATAATTATGCCAGCGGCAGCAGCAGCGAGCAGCTCAATGGATATGTACGGCGATTCGAGTAAAAAATTAACTGCACACGAAAAAGCGGCAGTATTATTTATAGCGATCGGTCCGGAGTATTCAGCAAAATTATTTCAACATATGGACGACGACGAAATTGAAAGTATAACGCTTGAAATTGCGAACCATAAACAAGTACCTGTTGAATTGAAATCAGAAATAATCAGCGAATTTTATCAAATGGCGATGGCTAGAGATTATATTTCAACCGGCGGCTTGGAATATGCTCAAAAAGTTTTGGAAGGTGCACTTGGTTCAGACAGAGCAATGGATATTATCAATCGCTTGACTACAAGTCTGCAAGTTCGTCCGTTCGACTTCTTACGCAAAACTGATCCGTCTCAACTTCTCAACTTCATTCAAAATGAGCATCCTCAGACGATCGCTTTAGTTATGGCTTATCTGGAGCCGGATCAAGCGGCGATCGTTATGAGTGGACTTGCAACTGATGTTCAAGCTGACGTTGCAAAACGTGTTGCAATGATGGATCGAACTTCACCAGATATTATTCGTGAAGTTGAAAGAGTTTTAGAAAGAAAATTATCTTCAATGATGACTCAAGATTTTACTACTGCAGGTGGTATTCCGGCGATCGTCGAAGTCCTCAACCGTGTCGATCGTACTACAGAAAAAACCATTATCGAAACTCTCGAAGTCGACAATCCGGAACTTGCAGAAGAGATCAAGCGTCTTATGTTCGTCTTTGAAGATATTGTTATGCTTGATGATCGTTCGTTGCAGATGGTTCTTCGTGAAGTCGATACAAAAGACTTGTCACTTGCAATGAAAGCAACTCCGCCTGAAGTCTCCGACAAAGTTTATAAAAATATGTCTAAACGTGCGGCTGATATGTTACGTGAAGAAATTGAATATATGGGTCCTGTTAAGATTCGTGACGTTGAAGAGGCACAACAGAAAGTTGTCAACGTTATCAGAACACTTGAGGAGAAAGGTGAAATCGTAATTTCACGTGGTCAAGGCGATGAAATGATCGTTTAATTCGGAGGTTATTTTTCTATGATCAATGCTATGATTTCAATACCTGTTCATGAAAAAACTGAAGTGGTTATCGATCAGATCATCAATTATAAATATTTTTGTCCAAATTGTGGGATTGTCTTGCATATCAGCAAAGGTTTTGATTATCAAAATAGTTTTCATACTGAGAAAGAATTTCTGTTCATTTTAAGTACGTTTGATAATGTATTTGTAAATCCTAGTCACCTTGATACAGCTTTTGCCGATATAATTCATACTCATGTTTCAAATTTTGATTATGTATCTAAAATTGTAGATTTTGAATATTTTTGTATGGGTGCAAGCAATGATCTATTCGTTAGAGCGATGCCGGAGATAAAAGATTACGATATTAATTGCGATGATAAATTGGTTGAAAATAAGGCAAATTGGGCTTGGTTTAAACATACTTTTAGCGATGAATATTTAAAATCCATTGTAGATTATTTTAATGGTACGAAATCAGATGTCAGAAATTCACAAATTGAAGGTTCATTTTACAAAAAAGATATTTTCAAAAATATTAGTGAGATAATAAAAAAATTTTATAATTTTGAAGATGTCAAAAAAAACAACAGAATAATTTATCCACGTGAAGAAGTATATTTTTCGACTATAGCATTTCTTTTGAATAAAGATGTTCGCAATCTTAAATTGAATTATACATTTGTAGCGTGGAATAATTTTAATTTCACTCCAAAAATTGAAGAGGTAATTTCTATTGCAAATGGCAATGTTGAAGGAAAATTTTCCGTGAAAAGAGTTGCAAGAAATCTCAATGATACAATGAGATTTATGATAGCAACTCAAATCGGACATTATAGAGATAAATCTGTAGATAAGATCAAAATAAAATGTCTCAAGATGTACAGAAAATTTTTCAATTTAGTTTCAAACAGACGAAGAATTTTTATCGGTCAAGCTGAAGATGAAGGAAATATCAGAAAAAGGTTTCAGATCAAAAATATTGAAACATTTTTGCCACTCAAGCTGAATAATAATCAAATTTTTCTTGATGAAATTTTTGATTCAATGGAAAATAATCGTGAGGCACTATTTGTAGTGGTTACATTAATTTATCCAATCGTATCAAATTTTTTATCTCAAAGAGGTTTTCGAGAAAATATAGATTTTATAGATGGTTCTTTATTGATAGATTAATAATTTTTAATGCAAAAACATTGAGAGAAGGTCAGAATTTGAAAAAATTGCATTTAATTATGCCTATGGCAGGCGGCGGAACTCGTTTCAATGAAAAAGGTTTCAATATTCCAAAACCACTCATCGAAATTCAAAATAAGCCGTTTTTTTACTGGGCAGTTCAATCAGTGATTACAATGCCCCCCCCCCCCCGTCATTATTAATTTTTATTGATATAACGTTTGTTGTACTTCAACATCACGTAGATAATTATCAGATCGACAAGGCAATTCAAAAATATTTTCCGAAGGCTAGAATTAAAATCATTTCTGAAGTTTTACCGGGTGCAGTTTGTACTTGCTTGAAAGGTATTGAAGAAATTACTGATGATTCACCTGTGATATTTAATGACTGCGATCATATGTTTTCTTGTACTTCGTTGATGAATAGAATTTTTTCAGAAAAGCCGATTGATTTTGAAGGTGCTTTAGTTACTTTTTGCTCTTCTGCACCGCAATTTAGCTATGTCAAGTATGATGAAGTTGGAAATATAATCGGCACAGTTGAAAAACAAGTTGTAAGTGATCAGGCTATCTGTGGAGCTTATTTTTTCGCTAATGCTGATCTTTTCCGTCAAATGTCAGAAAGATATTTTGAGACTTGTCAGTATAAAGAATACTTCATTTCCGGTGTTTACAATGAACTTTTCAAGGCAGGCAAAAAAATAGTTGATTTCAAGACGGATTTTTATCTTTCGTTCGGAACTCCGGCAGAATATGAATCAGCAAAAACGTCTAAATATTTTCAAGAGATCATGAAAGTTGCAGAGGTTAATTAATATGAAACTCATAATACCTTCTGCAAAATTGATTCCGCCTGAATTGCAAAGCATTGGAAAAATACCTGCGATAATTTATCCCATTAATCAAAATATTTCTTTCGATTTCTTCAAATTAAAATATGATCTGACTGTTTCAGAAATTGACGTGATATGCTATGAGAAGATCGAAAAAGTTCAAGAGAAGTTAGAAAATTATAAATTAGCGGCTAAATTAAATTTAATTGCTTTAGATAAACTTGATGACTTGGGCTATTCGATTTATAAAGGCTTAACTGATGAAGATGAAGAGATTATTATTAATTTTGCTGATACTATAATAATGGATTCGTTGCCGTTTGAGAAAAATGATTTCTTTTGTGCCTCAAAAGAATATATCAGTGATACGTGGACTTTCTACGATATTTCAGATGGTCGAATCACTTTCATAAATGATAAGACTCCGCCCGTTGATACATTCGTAAAAGATTCAATGATTAAATCATTTTTCGTTGGCGTATTTAAACTTAGTAACGGATCATATTTTAAAAAATGTTTGGAGATCGTTAGAAGTAATTCGGTGCATAATATAGATAGTTTTTATTCAGCATTGATGCTTTACAGTGAAACTTATAAATTTTCTTCATTTGAGGTTCAAGATTGGTTTGATATTGGGCATTCGCAAAAATATTTTGAATCGAGAATGCAAGTTGAAGCAAGGACATTCAATCATATTGAAATTGATCAAAATCGTGGAATATTGAAGAAGACAAGTAAAGATAAAGAAAAATTTATAGGTGAGATCAAATGGTATTTGAAATTGCCAACTGATCTGGAATATGTCAGACCGCGAATTTTTAATTATTCTCTTCATTACGATCAGCCTTACGTTTTAATGGAGTATTATTCTTATCGTACTTTGCATGAATTATTTCTTTATGGTGATTTATCCGTTGAACAGTGGAAAAAAATTTTTAGGAAAATAAAATTTGTCATCAATGATTTTTCAAGATACAAATTGAAAGATGAAAATTTAAATAATTCGATTCGTTTAATGTATCTTGATAAAACTTTAAATCGTTTAAACAAATTAAGAACTCAAAATGAATTTGTCGATCTCTTTGAAAAGTCGATATATATTAATGGAAAATGTTATAAGTCGCTGAATGAAATTTTAATTTTGCTGGAAAAATATATTCTTGAATGGCTTTGTGATATTGATTCATTTTCTATAATTCATGGCGATTTCTGTTTTCCTAATGTGATGATTGATGACAATTTGAATTTTATTAAGCTGATTGATCCTAGAGGTAAATTTGGAAAATATGATATTTACGGCGATCCAAGATATGAAATTGCAAAACTTCTGCATAGTATTGAAGGTAAATATGATTTTATTATCAAAGATTTATTTCGTCTTGAGGTGATTGATAAAAATAATTTTCAATTAAAAATTTTGGAGTCTTCTCATACATTGAATCTTGAAAAGATTTTTGCTGAAATATTTGATGACATCATAAGGAACGATATTAAATCCATTAGATTGATTGAGGCTTTATTATTTTTGAGTATGATTCCGATGCACAAAGAAAATATCAATCACCAGTATGCAATGTTGTGCACAGGTATAAAAATTTTGAGTGAAATACTTGATTTGAAGGTTGAAAAATTATGACAGATTTTGCGATTAAAAGGAAAAAATTAGCTTTGTTTGATCTTGACGGCACATTGTTTAATACAAATGAAGTCAATTATCTTGCTTACAAAGAGGCATTAGAAAATTTTGGTTTTTCATTTGAACACGATTACTGGTATGCAAATTGTATCGGCAGACATTATAAAGATTTCCTTGCTGACATTGATATAACTGATGAAGAGACTCTTAAATCTATCCATAGACTGAAGAAGCAGGCTTATAAAAAATATTTGAATTATGCTAAAGAAAATAATCATTTATTTGAAATCATAGAATTGATAAAGCCTAATTATTACGTTGTATTAGTTACCACAGCTTCAAAGAAAAATGTTGAAGATATTTTAAAAGAATTTGACAAGCTGAATACTTTTGATAAAATTTTTACTCAAGAAGACGTAACTAAAATGAAACCTGATCCTGAAGGTTATTTGAAGGCTATGCAATATTTTGACATAGAGGCGGAGGATACAATAATTTTTGAGGATTCCGAAGCAGGATTATCAGCAGCTAAAGCTAGTGGAGCTTATTATTTCCAAGTATTCAAATTTAACGATTGATTTTTTAATTCTACATTATAAGGTGGTGGTGTTAATGTTCAGTAAAATTGTTAGAGTATCTGCGCTTGAGGAAAAGCCGGTTGTAATAAAAGTTGATAATCATAATACTAAAGAAGAAGAAGAAATTGAAGAAGCTGAAGAAAAAGCCGGTTTTGATGAAGAGACATTGAAAACTATGCTTGCTGAAATTTCTGCGAAAGAACAAAGAGCAATTCAAAAACTCAAAGACGCTGATACTCAATCAGAAATAATTATGCAAGCGGCGAAAAATGAAGGCGATCAAATTTTAAAAAATGCCAGAGATGAAGCAGATGAAATGAAAGTCAAAGCAGTTCAAGATGGTCACAAAGAAGGTTACAAAGATGGTCATGAAGAAGGCATTAAGGCGGCTAAAAAAGAATTAGCAGATTCGATCAAGCAGGCTAATGCTAAGGCTGAAAAGACTTTAAAAGATGCTAAGATGGCGACGGCTGATTATTTTGTTAAGGCTGAGCAGGACATCGCCAACGTTGTAATGCTTGCGATTGAAAAAATTTTGCCTCAACACTTTTTGGACGTTCCTCAAGTTGTCTTGCCTGTTGTTCGTGAAGCGATTAAAGTTGTTCGTGATCAGAAAGAAGTCAAAGTGCACGTTGAGCCGAATAGTTATGATATGGTTTTAATGGCACGTGCAGAATTTCAATCAATGTTGACTGACGGCACGGCGGTTTTAGAAGTCGTTTCTGATGACAGCCTTAAACCTGGTGACTGCGTGATCGAAACGCCTAATGGTGGCGTTGATGCAAGATTGTTGACGCAAATTGAATTAATGAAAAATTCCATTCAATCTATTTTGACTAAATGATCACAAAAAATTTATATTTAAGAGCAATTATTTTAACGATCGCTTTGATCTGCAGTATGTTGATTGCGATCGGTTTTGGATCAATCGATCTTGAAATATCACTTGTGATAGAAAAAATTATTTCATTCTTTCAAGGTCAAAAAATTGATGATTCGTCAACGTCAATGATCATTTTTGATATAAGGATTCCTAGAATAATTTTTGCGGCGATCGCAGGAGCGATCTTATCACTGACCGGAATGTTAATGCAGACGGTTTCACAAAATTATCTTGCCGATCCGTATATTTTAGGTGTATCGTCCGGTGCAGGTATGGGCGCAGTTTTCTGTATCGTTACAGGTATTGCACAAATATTTGCGCCTTATGGTGTCTATGTCGGAGCATTTTTTGGTGCTACTCTTGCAACTGTGATCGTTGTTAAGATCGCCGGAACAAGTAACAATCCTATTAAATTAGTTTTGATCGGTATGGGAATTTCAGCATTATTTTCAGCGTTTACAATGCTTGAAATTTACGGATCAAAAAATGAAGCACAAGTTAGAAGTGCAATGTTTTGGTTAATGGGAAGTTTTACAGGTATTCAATGGACAATGATCCCGATCGCTTTGACGGTGCTGATCGTCTTAATATTATTCATCTGGTTATTTCGTCACGAACTTGATCTGATTTTGCTCGGTAGAGAAGAAGCGCAGCATTTAGGTCTTTCAACCGAACGAATGCAACAAGCAGTAGTTATTGTCTCGTCGATAGCGATCGCTGTGATCGTTTCAATCGCCGGGATCATAGGCTTTATAGGTTTAGTAATTCCTCACATTGCAAGATTTATCGGTGAATCAAGACATTCAGTAATGTTATGGTTCACAAGTTTAATAGGGGCAATCGTTATGGTTTGGGCTGACGTTATGGCAAGATCAATGTTCAAGCCGGAAGAAGTACCGATCGGAATTTTAACCGCTTGTTTAGGTGCACCGATCTTTATGCAAATTATTAATCGAAAGTACAGGGATTAATTCGGAATTCGGAATTCGGAATTAGGAATTTATTCAATTATTAATTTAAAATTATCAAATGAATATTATTGAAGTTAAAAATTTATCTTTCTCGATCGGTGAGAAAAAAATTTTAGATAATGTTAATGCAAATTTTCTTGAGAAAAAGATCACGGCGATCATTGGTCCGAACGGCTGCGGAAAATCAACTTTAATGTCATTTCTTAGCAAGACAAGAAAAAGTTTTCAAAATGTTTTCTTCAGAGATCAAGCCGTTGAAAATATTTCTCCTCAAAATTTCGCTTTGAAAATTTCTGTCTTGCCTCAACAGCATAAAATGACGGCTGATTTTCGTGTTGAAGATGTAGTATTAATGGGTCGTTTTCCTTACAAAAAGCAATTTCGTGATTATACCGATCAAGATCGATCGATCGCTAAAAAAGTTATGCAATATGTTGGCGTTGACGATATGGCGAAACGCAAAATCAGTCAAATGTCCGGCGGTGAAATTCAACGTGTTTTGATCGCTAAAGCACTTGCACAAGAACCGGAATTAATTTTGATGGACGAACCGACGAACCATCTTGACGTTAAATACAAAATTGCATTAATGAAAACTCTGCAGGATTACGGCAAAACGGTTATTGTTGTCCTTC
>JAFUZV010000166.1 GCA_017476425.1 Selenomonadaceae bacterium | reverse complement strand
TCGCAAGAATCATTGCAAAAAGTGTAAGAGTATTGATCGAGAAGTCAAGAATTATAAATGATGCGAAAGTTCCGATCAACGATACAGGAACTGCAAGCAACGGAATGATCGTCGCTCGAAAACTTTGCAAGAAAATGAATATAACGAAGACAACAAGTAACAACGCAATAACAAATGTTTCAACAACTTCGTGAATTGAAGCATTGATATAATCTGTACTATCAAAAATTTGATCGATTTTTAAACCCGGCGGAAGCTGCTGTTTTTGTCGATCAAGAATATCACGAATATCAGCAACTGTTTGCATTGCATTAGCATCAGAAGTCAACATTATACCGAATGCAACTGCAGGATAACCGTTATACTTTGCAACAATATTATTTTGACGCTGACCTGTTTCAATTCTTGCAACATCTTTAAGACGAACAAATGATCCATTTCCTGTTGACTTCAAAATAATATTTCCAAATTCTTCAATCGTAACTAAACGACCTTGAACTTTACCTGTAAATTGTTTCTCTTGACCTTGTGCAAGCGGCATTGATCCAACTGTACCCGCAGCAGCTTGCAAATTTTGTTCGTTGATCGCACTGCTGACGTCAGCGATCGTTAAATTTAATTCAGCAAGTTTATCAGGATTAAGCCAAATTCTCATAGCATAATCCGAACCGAAAATTTGAACGTCACCAACACCGCTGACACGTTTGATCTCATCCATCATATAAATATCAGCGTAATTTTTCATAAAAGCACGATCATAACGACCATCAGGTGAATTAACAGAAACCATATAAGCCATATCGTTAGATGCTTTACGAGTTGTAACGCCGCGAGATTGAACATCAGAAGGCAGACTTGGATTAGCAACAGCAACATTGTTTTGAACTTTGACGCTGTCCATATCTCCGTCAGTTCCAACTTCAAATGTAACACTCAAGCTGTAACGCCCGGTATCATCAGAGTTAGAAGACATATAATCCATACCTTGAGTTCCGTTTACCTGCTGTTCAATAACTTGTGCAACCGTTTCATTAACAACGCCGGCATTTGCACCGGTGTAAGTTGTCGAAACTGAAACAGTCGGCGGAGCGATCTGAGGATATTGAGCGATTGGCAGTTGAAGTGCTGAAAGTATTCCGACGATAACAATTATCAATGAAATAACTATTGCGAATATCGGACGGTGAATGAAAAATTTAGACATAAATTACACCGCCTTACTGCGCTTTAGCATTGTTTGAATTTTGATTAGGTGATGAATTTGCACTTGGACTTCCGGCTGAAGGCGTTGCAGAATCAGCATTATAAGCACTTGTAACTTCGCTGAGAGTAAAGCCCATTTCACCGGCAGTAACTTCAGTAACAGCAAGATCAACGCCTTCTTGCAAATTCGTTAAACCTTCAACGATAACTGTATCTTGTGGAGTAATTCCACTCTTGATAATGTAGTAACTACCAACTTTGTCATCAAGTTCCACTGTTCTTGTTTCAGACTTGCCATCTTTACCGACAACCATTACAAAAGATTTTCCAAGAAGTTGTTGCACAGCTCTTTGAGGAACTAAGATCGAATTAGGACGAGTATCACCGGAAAGTTTAACACGTGCAAACATTCCAGGTAAAAGCAAGCCGCTCGGATTCGGGAAAAGTGCTTTGATCGTTAATGATCCTGTGTTGTTAGCAAGTTCACGATCTGATTCAACAATTCTACCGACAAATGGATATTCCGTACCGTCAGCAAGTGTAAGAGTAACATCGATCGTCATTTGTTCGGATTTAAGAGCCTGGACATTTAAAAATTTCAAATATTCGGCTTCACTAACGGAAAATTGTGCATAGATAGGATTAGATGAGCCGATCGTTACAAGATTAGTTTGACCGGCTGAAACGAAAGTACCAACTGCAACATCATCAACGCTAAGTTGTCCACTCATCGGAGAATAGATCATTGTATCTTCTAAATTGTCTATAGCCGTTTGCAGAAGTGCTTCATTTGCTTTGAATTGCGCTTCATAAGCACGAACTTGCGCCGCTTGAGTTGTTACAACTTGTTCAGCTATCGCCGCATCTTCTAAAAGTTTTTGATCACGATAAAGATCGATTTTTGCATTGTTTAAAGTTGCCTCTGATTGTGCAAGATCAGCTTGTGCTTTCAAGACGGCTGATTCGTAATTTCTTGAATCGATCTTATAAAGTGGTTGACCTTCAGAAACGAATTGACCACCAACAACGTATTTTTCAACGACATTCCCGGTGACTTTTGATTGCACTTTAACTTCATTAGCTGCGAGGATTTGTCCAGCAAATTCACTCGTCAATGGTGTATCACGTTGAATGACTTTCATTGCTTTGACTTGTGCTTTTTGCGGCTGTTTAGCTTGTTGATCTTCATTGCCGCAGCCAAAAAACAATGTAGTCATCAAGATTGTTATGAGTGCAATAAATAATTTTTTTGACTTCGCTGATAACAAAATAAAACCTCCAATCTTTAATTGTAATTCAAATTGTCGCAGCGATCATATTAATTTAAACCGTTTCAAGAAAAATTTTTTATAATAGATCGTCGGACAAATTAATTTGAAAAATTTTATCGTATTTATTTTGAAAAGTCAATTTAAAATCATTCGTATTAATGCTAAAATTTGTTATAATAATATCGTAACTCAAAAAAATTTTTTGGAGATGATCATATGATTAACATTGCAATTCTCGGAACAGGAAAAATTATTCCTGAGGCACTCGACGCGATCAAACAATCAAAAAAATTTAATCTTACAGCGATCTGGGCTCGTCCTCACAGTAAAGATAAAGCTGAATCACTTGCTGAAAAATTTTCGATCAAAAAAGTTTATACCAATTATGATCAACTTCTTGCTGATGAGGAGATCAATTTTATTTACGTCGGACTTATCAACGGCGTTCATTATGAATACACAAAAAAAGCTCTTCAAGCCGGCAAAAATGTAATTCTTGAAAAGCCTTTTACGCCGAAATTTTCTGAAGCTGAAGAACTTGCAAAGATCGCTGTTGAAAAAAATTTGTATCTCTTTGAAGCGGTGACACTCTTGCATTGTCCGAACTTCTATAAAATTCGTGAGACGTTAAAAGAGATCGGCAATATTAAAATTGTCCAGTGTAATTATTCTCAATATTCAAGCCGCTATGACGACTACAAAGCCGGTAAAGTTGCGCCTGCGTTCGATCCGAAAATTTACGGCGGTGCACTCTACGACATTAATATTTACAATTTGAATTTTATCATTGGACTTTTCGGTGAACCGAAGTCCGTTAATTATATTGCTAATGTTGGATTTAACGGCGTTGATACTTCCGGCTTTCTAGTTTTGAAGTATGAAAATTTCATTGCACATTGTACCGGCGCAAAAGATTCTGAAAGTCCAAGTTTTTTGATCATTCAAGGTGACAACGGTTATATCAAAGTCAACAGTGCGCCGAATTTGTTAGCAAGCCTTGAAATTAAGATTAGAGATCGTGAAGTTGAGACGATCAATTTAAATCAATTCGATCATAGAATGGTGCACGAGTTTATAGAATTTGCAGAGACGTTCGAGACAAAAAATTTTGATCGAATGAAGGCAAGCCTTGAGACTTCAAAAATTGTTGTTGATACTGCAGAGAAGGCAATAAAAAATGCCGGACTTACTCACGGCAATTAATTTTATCTTCCGAACGGCAGAAATTTTTTGATCCTTGAAAAAATATTTTCTGATTTTGGAGGCGGATCAATAATAATATATTTTTGGTGAGAAAATTTTTTGCTCTCGTCGAATGTTTCACTGGTCAAGCGATCAAATTCTTCTTCAGATATTTCTTTTGTCGTATTTGTAACTTTTGCATTTCCGCCGAAAAATTTTTTAACGAGATCATTATCGTAAATTTTTTTCAAATTCTCATTCAAGATACTTTTGATCTTATTAAGTCCTTCATCACTGACAAGATCATTTTCAGTCATTGCGCCGGTTAAAAGACTTTCCATAATATAAATATAAGTCATTCCGAAAGCAAAAGTTATACTAGTCGCCGCAACAGAATTTATAACGCCGTCAACGAAGTTCAAGCCCGGAATAAATTTTAATAAACTGCTTGCTAAAAATTTTCCGGCTGTAGCAGCTCCGGTAGTACCTAGCATTATAAATAAAATTCTGGTCATTTTGTTGCGTGTCATTTCAACGCCGTAAATGTTAGTTATCCTTGTGAACATTGCAACTTGAATCGGAATTAGCATTAAAGCATCTGCAACGGGTATCGGAATCATTGCAGAACCAAAAGCGGCTAAAACAGTCTGCTTTATGATCTGCATTGATTGATTATGTTTCAACTTCAATGATGATTGTGCATTAATCCAAGCGTCGTGGACTGTCTCCGGCAAAATTTCAAAAGTTTTTTCTAATAGTTCCTCAACGCCATAAGCCTCAATATTAAAATCTTCTTCATTATAATCTTGTGCAAGTACGATAGAAATATCTTTTGTATCAAGATTATATTTTTTTAATACGTCAGCGAATTTCTTAGAATGCTTTTTTAAATATGATTTCGTAATTACCAAAATGACCGGAATTTTTACAGCAATTTTATTTATGAGTTCCTGCTCCGGCTTTTCAAGACGATCAGAAGTCGAATTGACACAATACCACATACAATGAATAAATTGATCGTGATCGCCTTGATTAATTTTCGTTTCGATCAAGTCGTGAATATTTTGGATCGTTTCATTCTTCGTTTTCTCTGTGAGTTCAAGTCCAACAGTATCATAAATTCTGATCGGAATATTATTTGATTCGATAACATTACAAGATCGAGTAACAGGTAAACCTATACCGGTTTCTGCAAGATTCTCACGAAAAGCCGCATTAATCAAAGTGCTTTTGCCAACGCCGGTTTTTCCTGCGATAATTATATTGACATGACCTAAATTTTCCTCACCTTCGTTGATCTTTTCAAGACACTGCATAGCAAGTTCAGCGATATTAACAGCTTTAGGAATTGTTGAAGTAAAAAATTTCACGATTGTCACCACACAAAGATTTTTTGAATAATTTATAACAAAAGAAAATAAAGCTGTCAAATATGATTTTATATATAGCGATCAAAAAAACCGCTTGTCGATCTAACACGTGGCAAGCAGTTTTTTTCTCAATGTGGAAAATCATATTATTTCATCTTAATATCAAAAATTTTTAATCCTTTTGCTAATTAATCACGCAACCGCAATTTTTCATAACAAGCAAAGCCGCTTGATGAGATTCCGGCGTAACACCGGCACAGCAAGCACTATCAATAATGATCGTCTTGTCCGGGTAAAATGCTTTGATCAAAAGTGCATTGCTGATCACACAAACATCAGTGCAAAGTCCACAAAGTTCAATTTCATCATATTTTTTAAGCATTGAAGGCAGACGAGTACTCCCAAAAGCTGCTTTTTCAATCACTGTACCTTTTGCCGTGAATGGTTTAATCTCGTTAATAATTTCCCAGCCTGGTGTCTTCTTAATGCAGTGAACGATCGGCAGTCTCTTGCCTTCTTCAGTCTCAAGATAATTTTCTTTGTGAGTGTCCTGTGTGAAAATCAAATCATTATCGATCTTTTTCAACTTCTCAACAAGATTCGGAATAATATCCATTGCCTCAGAAGTTCCAAGCGCACCACTAACAAAATCATTCTGCATATCAACAACAATAGTCATTCTCATAAGTTTTGCACCTTCCTTATTTTATTAACAATTACCAGCATAAACGAAATTTAAATATTTTTTCGCCGCGTCGACGAGTTCATAAATTTTTTTAACGTCAGTCGGCGGACGATCAGTAACTTTATAACGTGGAAAAAATCTGCTTATGTGCAATGGAATATTTTCATTGATCGACGCGATCCATTTTGCCTCAGCTTCCATTTCATCAACAAGATCATTTTTGCCCGGAATGATCAGCGTTGTTAATTCAATGTGACAAACTTCAGCGGCAAGTTCAATCGTTCGTTTGACGGTTTTAAAATCGCCGCCGATCCATTTATAAAAATCAGCGTTAAAAGCCTTCAGATCGATATTCATTGCGTCGATTGAAGGCAAAATTTTTTTCAAAGCAAATTCGCTGACAGTGCCATTTGTCACTAAAACAGATTTCAAATTAACCTCGTGCAGAAGTTTTGAAGTGTCTCGAACAAATTCATAACTTATAAACGGCTCATTATAAGTGAAAGCAACGCCGATATTTCCACGTTGACGCTTTGAAAGATCGATCGCTAAATTTACTAACTGTTCAGGCGTTACATTTTGAGTATCGAAAGTAGAATCAGCCATAGAGATCGAATAATTTTGACAGAATGGACAATTTAAATTACAGCCGAAACTTCCGACGGACAAAATCCAACTGCCCGGATAAAATTTATAAAGCGGCTTCTTTTCGATCGGATCAAGAGCGATTGAAGTCAAGCGTCCGTAATTCAGATCAATAATTTTTTCGCCGTCATTCATTCTTGCACGACATTCACCGATCTCATTAGTTGATAAATTGCAATGATGAAAACAGATCGGACAAGAAATTTTTTTATCACTGATCAAATTAAAACTCTCCTAAAAATTTTTTCGCTTAATTTATTTTAATCGTTAATGCTGATTGTGTCAAAAATATTTTTCAAAAAAATTGTCGCCTTCAAAGTGACCAAATCAAATGTCGCTTTTCGATTGACAACAAGTAAAAATTTTCTTTGTATAATTCGATACATCAAGCGCAACGACAATTCAAGCGCAAGATCATTTCAAAAAAGTTTTTATTGAGGAGTGTTTAAAATGAAAAATTTGACTGAAGTTGTTTTTATTCTCGATCGCAGTGGATCAATGTCCGGTATGGAAGATGACACAATCGGCGGTTTCAATTCAATGATCGACAAACAAAAGAAAACTGAAAATGATGCTTTGATCACAACAGTTCTTTTCGATCACGAAATTGAAACGATTCACGATCGTGTTCCGCTCGCTGAAATTAAACCTATGACTTCACAAGAATATTGGACACGTGGATCAACAGCATTGCTTGACGCGATCGGAAAATCCATTGAACACATCAAAAATATTCACAAGTATGCACGTGATGAAGATCGTCCGAACAAAACACTTTTCTGTATCACAACTGACGGAATGGAAAACGCAAGTATCAATTACACTTATCAACAGATCAGAAAAATGGTTGAAGAGGCTAAAGAAAAAAGACGTTGGGAATTTCTTTTCTTAGGCGCAAATATCGACGCTATCGAAACCGCCGGCAATCTTGGAATTAGTCGCAACCGTGCCGCTAATTTCCATAACGACAGCAGAGGTATCAGCCGCAGTTATGATGCTTTCGGTGATGTACTTTGCTGTTTCGCCTCAAAAGGTTTTGTAAATGATGATTGGAAAGCCGCCGTTGATGAAGATTTTAACAGCCGCAATGGATCAAGAAAAAAATCAAAATCAAATTCTAAAATCGAATCACCCGAAAAGATCGATGAGATGATCAAAGAAGTTTTCGATGTTGATTTTGAGAAATAAAAAATTTTTCGACGAGGTGATTTTATGAAACTCAATTATAAAGTCATTGAAAGAGTTATCACCGAGTGGAATCCAATGAAAATTATTATTTACATTGACGGATTAATAATTAACCCGGATGAATATGAGCCGGAAATTAATGATATTTTTGATAATTGCAAATACGTCAAGAATGGTGATATTAATGGACTGGCTAAAATGATCGGAAATATTTTTAACAAATGGTTTGAAATTCGTCTAAATGCTGAAGAATGTTTCAAAGCCGCCGAAGTAATTTATTACGAAAGCAAATGTTTCACAAATTCGGTTTAAAAAATTTTTTTAACAAACGAAAATCAAGCGAGAAGATCAGCCCTGCATCTGACAACTTCTCGCTTTTTTGTATAAATTCCTCAGCCTTCAGCCATTTTGATTAATTCAGAATTCAGAATGCAGAATTAAGAATTTAAAATTAAAAAAAGATCGTAAGAATGAATTAATCACCTTACGATCAATTTAATTATCTAAACTCTCAGCCTTCAGCCTTAAGCCCTCAGCCTTAAATCTTAAACTTCTGAATTTCGTTTTGAAGATTTTGAGCAAGTTGAGCTAATCTTTCACTTGCTGTAAACATTTCGTGAATTGTTGCAGCTTGTTCTTCAGTTGAGGCTGAAACTTTTTGTGCATCATCAGTTGATTTTTGACTGATCTCTTGAACAATTTCGATAGCGTCCATAATTTCGTGACTTGTTGAGTTTACAGCGTCAATATGAGAAATTGATCTTTGAACGTTAGCATTGAGTTTCTCAACTTGATCTTCAATCGAATTGAAAGCATCACCGGTTGCCGTGACGGACTGCGCACCATCTCTAACGCTTTTATTGCCTTGATCGATCGCCTCAACCGCTGAAGTTGTTTCATTTTGAATTGTATTGATCAACTCTGAAATATTTTTTGCGGCAATGCTTGACTGTTCCGCAAGTTTTCTAACTTCTTCTGCGACAACTGCAAAGCCTCTGCCGTGTTCACCGGCTCTTGCTGCCTCAATAGCCGCATTCAACGCAAGCAAATTTGTTTGATCAGCGATCGCCGCAATGGTATCGACAATTTTTCCGATCTCATCTGATCGCTTGCCGAGTTCACCAACAACTTCAGCAGACTTGTTGACTTGTTCAGAAATATTTTTGATCTGTTCGACAGCATAATTAACTTTCTTCTTGCCTTCAAGTGCACTTTCTTGACTTGCCTCTGCAACTTCGTCCATATTCTTTGCACTTGCGTGAAGTTCGTGCATTTTTCCACGCATATCATCAATAATTCTTTGCAGATTGTTTATCGTCTCTGCTTGCTTTTCAGCACCTTCAGACATATTAACCGTATTTTGTGCAACGTGTTGAATTGAAATTGAAGTTTCTTGTGCACTTGCAGTTAATTCTTCACTTGACGCGGCAACTTGTTCAGCTGAATCAGAAACTTTTGTGAGTAATTTTTTTAATTTTGACTTCATTGTGTTGACACTTTGCGATAAAATTCCGATCTCGTCATTTGAAGTAACCGGAAGATCATCAATTCGCAGATCACCTTCAGCGATTTTTTCAACTGCGGCGGTTGCCTCTGATAATTTTTTCATTTCACGACCGATTAAAATCCAGGAGCCAATACCTAAAACGATCGTAATTATAATGACCGTCACGACGATCGAAAAAATAAAATCATTTTGAATATCATCAAGGGATTTTGCCGGAAGTCCAACAAAAATCATTCCTATAACATTGCCGGAATGATTTTTTATCGGAGCATAAGCCGCTTGATAGTCTTCACCGACAACTTCAGCGTGTCCGGTGTAAGATTTCCCATTCTTGAGAACTTCATTTGAAACTTTTTCTGATGCTTTCGTTCCGACTGATCGTTGACCGTCAGACTTTTTAACCGTCGTTGCAACTCTAACATCATTATGAAAAATTGTAACGTGACCTTCACAAATTCCACTTAAAAAATCTACCATTTGATCATTGCCGTTGATTTTCAAATCGCCTTTATAAAGATCACTGCCGTTTTCAACGTGCCATTCACCAGGATAACGAAATTCAATGATCTCAATGATCGAATTTACATTTGAACTCGCTTTGCGTTGCAACGAAATTCCAAAACCATTGTCAGCACTTCGATAACCTAAGACACCCATAATAATGCAAACCAGAATAATAAAGACGTTGAATGAAACAACCGCTTTTGTCTGCAAATTCATCGAAAAATCCTCCAATAATTTTATTAGCTTAGCTTTTAGCCTTCAATCTTATCAAAGATTTAAATTCTAAACTTATGGACTTCGTTTTGTAATTGTTGTGCTAACTCTGCAAGTTTTCCGCTTGCATCTGACATTTCATTAATCGTTGCAGTTTGTTCTTCGGTCATTGCTGAAACATTTTGTGCATCTTCTGTTGATCTTTCGCTGATATTACGAACAACTTCGATCGAATTTAAAATTTCTTTACTCTTCTTGTTGACTTCTTCAATATGTGCAATGGAACGCTGAACATTTTCATTGAGTTTTTCGACTTGCTCCTCAATAGCATTAAAAGCACTGCCGGTATCAGTTACTGATTTTGCACCTTCGTGGACACTTTTATTTCCGAGTTCGATCGCTTCAACCGCTGATTTTGTATCGTCTTGAATTGCTCCTATTAATGCAGAAATATTTTTAGCAGCGTTGCTTGATTGTTCCGCCAGCTTTCTGACTTCATCAGCAACGACGGCGAATCCTCTACCGTGCTCACCAGCTCTAGCCGCTTCAATCGCCGCATTAAGTGCTAATAAATTTGTTTGATCGGCAATTTCTGAAATTGTATCGACGATCGTTCCGATCTCATCTGATCGTTTTCCGAGAGTTTTAACAACTTCAGCGGATTTATTAACTTGATCAGCTATGCTTTTGATCTGATCAACGGCAAAATTAACTTTCTTCTTTCCGTCTAGTGCTGTCTCTTGACTTTTTCCTGCAACTTCATTCATTTCCTTTGCACTTTCAAAGAGATCAGCAATTTTGCTATTCATTACGTTAATATCTTCTTGTAATTCGTTAATCGTCTCTGATTGTTTCGTTGTGCCTTCTGTCATTTGAATAACATTATTTGCAACTTGATGAATTGATTCTGCGGCTTGACTTCCGCTTGCAGTCAATTCTTCACTTGATGCCGCTACGTGTTCAGCGGACGCAGCTACATTATTAATAAGTTTTTTCAATTTGCCTTTCATATTGTTTAAACTTTGTGAGAGTGATCCGATCTCGTCTTGCGATTCGATCGGCAGATCTACAATTTGCAAATTTCCGCCTGCAACTTGTTCAAGTGAATTTGAAACGTCTGATAATTTTTTCATTGATCGACCGATCACAATCCAAGAAAAAATTCCAAGCACTACCATTATTATAAGTGTTGAAATGATCACGGAGATCACAAAATTTTTTTGAATATCCATACCAGCCGCCGGAAGTCCTACATACATCATTCCGATCGCTTGACCTGTTTTATCTTTGATCGGCGCATAAGCACAATTATATTCAGAACCGAGAACATCAGCCACACCGGTATAAGATTTACCATTCTTTAAAACTTCATTGATAACTTTTTCAGAAGCCTTTGTGCCGGTTGATCTTTGTCCGTCAGCTTTCTTAACTGTCGTTGCAACTCTTGTATCATTTTGAAAGATCGTTACGTGTCCTTTGCAAATATCACCTATAAGATCAACAATGTTTTCATTACCGCTGATCTTCTCATCACCTTTATAAAGTGTTCCGTTGATGATTTTCCAGTCGCCCGGATATTTGTACTGTAAAATTTCTAAAATCGATTGCACATTTGATTCTGCTTTCATTTGAAGAGAAAACCCAAAACCTTCATCAGCACTTCGATAGCCGAGCACACCCATACAAAGACATACTAATGCAATAAAAATATTGAAAAAAATTACCGACTTAATTTGCAAGCTCATATAATTTCTTCCTCTCGATAAATATTTTAGAATAATTTTATCACAAGTTTTTTATTGAGTCATTAGCATTTGAGTTGCAAATAAAAAAATCTCTCAATTTGATCTTTCAATCATTTTGAGAGTTTTTATTTTTAAAAAATTATTATTCAGTCGGATCAGATTCCGGATATTCCGCCGCCGGTATCCTATCAAATTTTTTATCGAGAAGAATTAATTTTTTCTCAACGATATTATATTGAATGTGATCATAAGTTCCGTTGATCTTCTTCAAATTGACTTCTAAATTT
>JAFUZV010000165.1 GCA_017476425.1 Selenomonadaceae bacterium | reverse complement strand
CATTAATTTAAAACCTCGTCGTGCGGCTGTTAAAAAATAGCACAATGAAAAATGTTTGTCAAGTTTTATAATAAAAAATTGCTTGATTCCTCGTTTCAAGGTTATTTTCACTTAATAATTTAATAATTTTTTTGAAATTATTTATTGTGAAGTGTAAAGTAAGCAATTTCCGGCGGACAACCTAATCTGAATGGAAACCAACTGCCATTACCGCAATGAACATAGCCATAACAATCGCCGTTAATAAACATTCCACGAGTATATTTAAAAACCGGAAATAATGGCACGCCGAAAAATCCGATCTGACTTCCGTGAGTGTGTCCGGTCAATGTCAATGGAATTTTAAATTTGATCGCATCGTCGATAAATTCTGGGTGATGAGCTAACAGAATGCAAATAGAATCTTTCGGAACATTTTCCATTGCCTTAGTTAAAAATGCTTCTCTTCGTTGATCAAAATTTTTTTGTTCATTCTCTGTTCTTGCCTGAATGGTTGGCACGCCTATAGGATAATCAACACCGACAAAATATAATTCGGAATGCGGAATTCGGAATGTGGAATTGATCAAGTAATGGATTTTTGTTTGTGATAAACTTTTTTCGATTGCTTGAATATCGCGACGATGTTCGTGGTTACCGTGACAATAAACAATTCCAAATTTAAATTTATCGTAAAAACTATCAACAAGTTTAATTGCTTCGTCATTCATTTCAACGTTGTCGAAAATATCGCCGGTTATTGCTAAAATATCCGGCTTAGCCTCAAGAATTTTAGTTAAAAGTTTTTCAAGGCGATCAAGTGAGAAGAATGCACCTAAATGAATGTCGCTGATCTGTGCAAGTTTAAAGCCGTCAAGTTCCGGCGGCAAATTTTTTATTTTTATGTCAAAAAAATTTTCAACTTCATTATTTCTTTCAACTTGATTAGCATAAATCGCCGTGACTAATGAAAAGATCGGATAAAATAATCCATAAGCAAGCATTGATCGACGTTCACGACTAAACGGCGCAGGTTTATTAAAAAATCTGTAAATCGATCGAACGATCAACGCAAGCATTACGATCACAACGCAGATCATTTGCGAAATAAATATAACGCTCATCACGTCGACGAAAATTTCGATCAGCTCATCAGAGAATAAATTTCTATTCATCATTCCGATCACAACTGTTGCGATCAAAATTAGATCGACGATCAAAATTGAAATTCTGATTTTTCGTCTTGCCTTTTGATTAAAAAGAAAGCCGACGCTAATTAACGTCAGCCCGATTATCACAAGCAAAATTATTGCCGTGATCATCAAAAATATTTTCATTGTTGTCACCTTTAAAAAATTTTTTTATTCGTATCTCAACGCATCGATCGGATCAAGTTTTGCGGCTTTTCTTGCCGGTAACATTCCGAAGACGATCCCAACAAATAATGAAAATCCAAAACTTGCGATTATACTTGCAACGCTGATAACTGTTGTGAAGTTACCGAATTTTGAAATTGCCTGTGCAAGTCCAACGCCGAAAAATATTCCGATTATACCGCCGATCACGCTGATCATTGTCGATTCAATCAAGAATTGCAGCATAACATTATTATAAGTTGCGCCGATCGCTTTTCTTATTCCGATCTCTCTTGTTCGTTCCGTGACGGAAACCATCATTATATTCATAATTCCGATACCGCCAACGATTAATGAGATACCGGCGATCGATCCAAGCAGTAACGTGATCATTGTCGTTGTTTCGCTCATTGTTTCCATCAACGAAGTTAAATTTCTAACATTGAAATCATCTTCTGCATCTTTTTGTATTCTATGTCGCTGCCTCAAGAGATTTTCAATTTGTGCTTGCACTTGATCCATTTTATCAGCATCAGCAACTTGTACATTAATACTTCTGACATAAGTTATACCGATCAATCTTTCTTGCGCCGTCGTCAAAGGTATCAAAACAATATCATCTTGATCTTGACCCATACTTGATTGACCTTTTGACGCGATCAAGCCGATTATTGTATAAGGTGCATTTCCTATTCTGATTTTCTTGCCTACAGGATTAACTTCACCGAATAAATTTGTTGCAACCGTCGTACCGATCACCGCTACACGACTTCTAACTTCAACGTCGTGATCAGTGAAGAATAAACCGGACTTCATTGTCAACGATTGAATGTCAACATATTCAGGAATAACGCCGGTAACTGTTGTATTCCAATTTTCGTGACCATAAACAACTTGATAAGAACTTTGCACCGTTGGTGAAACGTAAGCAACGTCCTTGATCTTATTTTTGATCGCTTTTGCGTCGTCGTAAGTCAAAGTTGTAACTGTTCCTGCAGCTCCACGAGGACCTCCACGATTAGAAGAGCCGGACATAACCATTAACAAATTTGATCCGAGTCTTGAGATCGAATCGACAACATTTTTTTTAACGCCCATACCGACGCTTGTCATTGCAATTACTGATGCAACACCGATAATTATTCCAAGCATGGTTAAAAGCGTTCGTAACTTATTAGCGACGAGCGATAACGCCGCCATTTTTAATAACTCAGTGAATAGCATTT
>JAFUZV010000164.1 GCA_017476425.1 Selenomonadaceae bacterium | reverse complement strand
CTGAAACTTTTCTTTTGTCTATCTGCGATCCGCTAGAGTGCCGCAGGCATAGCCTGTTTGTTGGTCTTGCCGCTCAACTTCGTTTTGCCTCTCAGCTTTACTAACTATCACGCTGTGCGGGTGCCCCTCGATCTTGGCGTTGTGGTAGACCTGCGGAGGTATGGCGACTTCTTGGCCACAACTCACCTAATGATGGTGGCTGTCCGGGCTGTCTTCCTGATACCTTTACCCGCCGTCTAAATTTTCTCCTCACCTCTCATTAACTTTTTTTCTTAATTATACAACTATCTTTTTAAAATGCAAGAATTTTTTTGCGCATTTCATCACCATAGATAAATCTAGGTGCTTTTCGGCGCATTTTCGGTAATTTTATTTTGTTCTTTCATAATTAATCACTTCTCACTTATCTTTAAAACTTCATCAAGGATTTTAATAACTTCGTCGACGTGATTTTTTGTAATAATCAGCGGCGGAATGAATCTTAAAACTTTACCGACAGTACAATTAATGATCGCTCCACGTTTCATACATTCATTAACAATCTCAACACCGGATAATTTATTTTGACTGCTTAACTCTGCACCGAGTAAAAGTCCTTCACCACGAACATCAGCGATCAATTTTGGATATTTATTTTTAAGAGCGATCAACTGATCTTTAAAATATTTTCCGACTTCAACAACATTATTTAAAAATTTTTCATTCGGAATAGTATCAAGTACAATATTAGCCGCTGCACAAGCTAACGGGTTACCGCCAAAAGTCGTACCGTGATCGCCTGGCTTGAATGATCTTGCAACTTCTTCAGTAACAATGAATGCACCGATCGGAACGCCACCGGCTAAACCTTTTGCAAGCGTTACAATATCCGGCTTAATTACGTAATTTTCATAAGCAAAAAATTTTCCACTGCGACCAATTCCGGCTTGAATTTCGTCAAGAATTAACAATGCTTTATGTTTATCGCAGAGTTCACGAACTTTTTTAAGATAATCAACTTTAGGTGGATATACGCCACCTTCACCTTGAATCGTTTCAAGCATAACTGCACAGGTTTTATCGCTGATCATTTTTTCAAGTGCATTAATATCATTGAAAGGCACATAATCAAAACCGCCGGGCAATGGCTCATAGCCTTCTTGATAATGAGGTTGACCGGTTGCCGTTAAAGTTGCAAGCGTTCGACCGTGAAAACTGTCTAAAGCTGTTATGATTTGTGATTTATCTTTGTCAATGTTATGTGCGAACTTTCTAGCGATTTTCATTGCACCTTCATTAGCTTCAGCACCGCTGTTGCAGAAGAATGCACGATCTAAACCGCTTAACTTGACGAGTTTAGCCGCCGCATTAGCTTGAGGTTTTGTATAATACAAATTTGAAATGTGAATTACTTTCGACGCTTGATCGGCGATCGCCTCAACTAACGGCTTATAATTATGACCAAGAACATTAACGGCAATTCCGGCAAGAAAATCAATATATTTATTGCCTTCAGTGTCATAAGTGTAAACGCCTTCACCGTGATCAACAACAATTTTATAACGATTAAACACCGGCAAATAATCTTTTGCATCTTTATCGAAAATTTGTTGAGCTGTTTCTTTCAATTTCATTCCTCCAACTTCAAAATCATTAATTCAAAACACGATAAACAATATAAATTTCAGAACCTAAATCAGGCATATATTTTATCATATTATCAAAGCCGTTAATAATATTAGCGTTGATTATTCCATTATTCAAACAGGCTTCCATCTGCTTATGAGTAAACGGCTTGATAAAACTGCTACACTTATCCAAAATTTGAATTTTTCTTCCGGATTCTTTAGCCGCTATCGTTATTAATTCTTCTAAAGAATCTAAATCAAATACTGAATGTTGTTGCATAACTTTGTTTTTCTCATTGAAAGCATTGAACGCAGGAATTAAGCCGCTTTCATAAGCAAGCACTCTATGAAAACTCTTAGCATTAGGAACATTCATATAAACCGCTGTATTGTCGTCACAAACTTCAATGATTTTTTTCAAGAAATCGATCGGTTGTTCTAACTCGTGGAGCAACGACGAAACAATTATACAATCGAATGCCCCCACCCCCCCTACGTTTTAAAATATCGTTTAACTGCGCTATGTTGTCTTCAAAAAGCCCATAAACAATTTCAATATCTTTACGATCTTTGAATGTTTCAACGGCATTTTTATAAAATTTGTCAGCCGGTTCAACGATAGTGAAGTGATCAAAGTCATCAAAAAATTTTGCAAAGGATTCAAAAGCACAACCGGTTTCCAAAATATTTTTGTGAGGATATTTTTTTACAAGTTCAATCATTTTTTTGCGTCTATATTTAACTTGATATTCATTTTCAAAATCATCAGTAGTATATTTTTCAGCATAGTCATTAACATCACGCATTATTGATCAATCCTTTCGTTTGCTTTTTAATCTCATACCGATTTTAAAAATTTCTGCAGGTTTAATTCTTTTTCCACTTTCGTCAATCAATTCATAAACTTTAACGGCAGTATCTTTCGTCTTGATCAAAACAGCACCATTATCATAATTGTTGACGATCGAACCAGGAACACCGATCGAATTAGCAATTTCATTAGCAGGTGTCATATTAATAATTTCATAAGGTCGAAAATTTTTATCAAATAAACGAATGCCGGTTCCGCCGTTGAAAACTCTAAAAAGTCCCATAATGTAACTCGTCGAATTATTCCAATCAATATCGCCGTCTGATTGTCTCAACTTACAATTATATACAACGTCATTATCATTTTGTGCAACGGCTTTTAAATTATTCGTCACAATATCAAAAAAAATATTTTCAAGCTGATCACAAAGTTTATTCTGCAAACGTTTTCGAGCAGATTGATAAGTTTCATTCTCTTCAAGTTCAACGTCAATGATTTTATAAATTTCACCTGCATCAAATTTCGGTCTCACACGATGAAGACTATAACCAACTTTATTTTCACCGTTTATCATTGCCCAGCAATTAGAATTATAACCACGCCATTTTGGCAAGATACCGGCGTGAATATTTATGAATTTATATTTGTCGATGAGATCGGTTTTCAAAACTTTTTTATATCCACAGACAAAAATCAGATCCGGATCAAACGAAGGAACATTTTCTATTAATATGCCCCCCACCCCCCTACAATGTTTTTCATAGCGTCTTCGCTATGTTTAAAATCTTCTTCGGACAAATTCGGATCGATAATGTATCCACAAAGTTGAATTTTAGAAAAGTTAGCAACGGTTTCAAAAATTCCTTCCATATATCTTCCAAGATAGATCATTTTGTACATTGAAAAATTCACCTCAGCGATCGAAATTTTTATGCAACACGAACTTTGAATTTATGCTGCAACCTGTACTGATTTTGAAGTCGCACAAGCCGTAATTTGGAATGCCATCTTCTGTTGAAGGTCCAACATCCAAATAGGTTGCCCCCCCCCCCCTCGATTCTTTATAATACTTAACCAAATTATGTGCAAGAAAATTTACAGGTCTTAACGACGAATAACCGGGCGTATCACCCCAATAAATTACTTGTGCAATTTTATCGGTGACTTGAAAAATTACTGCGGACGCTATGTCAACTTCATCATTAGATACAATAAAAAAATCGTGATCGACTAAATTAATAGTTTCTGCAACTTGATCCCACGTCATACGCAACGGATAACCTTTGCTTTGACGATTTTGAGAAATAATATCATAAGCGATCTTTTTATCTTCAATATTTTCACAGCGTCTGATTTTAAGATCATTTCTAAGAGCTGTAGCTAAATTTTTTCTTCCGGCAAATGAAAAATTCACCGGATTAGTTAAATTAAAACTAAAATTTAACTCTTCCTGAGCTATCAAATAATTTTTCCTCAATAAAATATTTTGCATTGAAACGATCAAATTTTCATCATAAATATAAGGCGGCAATGTGAATCGCACGAATTTAATTTGATTATCGCTTTTGATAAATTCATCAAAGCAATCGATCGCCTCTTCAAGTTGCAAGATATGCCATTGCTTTTTCAAGGCAACAAACGATGCAAATGGTGCAGAAAATGGACACAAAATTTTATCGTCGCGCTGACCTGCACACATAGCAAATTTATATGAATGATCTTTAAACAAGAAGAAATGCAGGCGATCAACTTTATAGCGATTCAAATAATTGAAATCCGCCGTGTTGTAAATAATATCAGCATTAACAAATTTTTTATATTCTTTATAATCGACTTCTTGAATTTCCATTAGAATCTCTCCGATTTTAATTTTGATAATTATTACAAACTTCAATCACATAATTAATTTCTTCGTCAGTCATACCATTGAAAATAGGCATACTCAAAATTTCATCAGAATAATTTTCAGTTATAGGAAAATCACCTTTTTTGTAACCGAGATGTTTATAACATTCCGCTAAATGTGGCGGTATAGGATAATGAATTATCGTTTTTATGTCGTTCTTTTCAAGATAATTTTTAAATTCGTCACGCTTTTTGGTACGAATAACAAATTGATGATAAACGTGATCCGATCCTTTCATAGTCTTCGGTAGAATGATTGCAGGATTTTTGATCCCATTCAAATAGCGTCCAGCTATATGCTTTCGTTCAGCATTTAATTCATCAAGGTGTGAAAGTTTTACACGCAAAAAAGCGGCTTGAATTTCGTCCATACGTGAATTAACACCTTCAAATTTATTATGATATTTAATTTCACTGCCATAATTACGCAATGCACGTATTTTTTTAGCAAGTTCTTCATTGCCTGTAACAACTGCACCGGAATCACCGAATGCACCTAAATTTTTCGTTGGATAAAAGCTGAAACAACCTGCATCACCAAATGTTCCGCTCATTTGATCTTCAAATTTTGCGCCATGAGACTGTGCACAATCTTCAATCACTCTTAAATTATATTTTCTAGCGATCTGCATTATAGCTTTCATGTTAGCAACTTGACCATACAAATGCACGACCATAATTGCTTTAGTATCTTTAGTGATAGCATTTTCTATTAAATCAGCATTGATATTATAAAACTCGTCCGGTTCAACAAATATCGGAGTAGCACCATTAATTGTAATTGCTAAGACTGTCGCAATATAAGTATTCGCCGGTACGATAACTTTATCACCTTTTCCAATACCAAGCGCACGCACTGACAAAATCAAAGCGTCTAAACCGGAATTTAAACTAACGCAGTGCTTTTGATTAACATAATTTGCAAATTCTTTTTCAAAGGCTTCATCTTCACGACCGAGAATATACCAGCCGGAACGCAAGGCTTTTATAGCAGCGTCCTCATATTCTTTTTGATGAAGTTCAAATTGCCTTTTCAAAACATTAAGATCAATTTTCATAAAAATTTTTCCTCGTATCAAAATTATTGTACTAACTTTAAAAACTCATCATAATTACGAATGTATTCTTTTTCATCGTAGAGATCAGATGCAAGAACTAACAATATTGCATCTGAGGTGAACTCATACATTTCAAGCCAAACATTAACCGGCAAATATAAGCCACGAGAATGATCGGTTAAATCAAAAACTTTTTTAGTAAAACCGTTATCCAGTCGAATTTTGCAACTGCCACTAATGCAGACAAGAATTTGATTAACATTTCTATGAGCGTGATAACCACGAGTTACATTATCAATCGTATCATACATATAAAAAATTCGCTTGATAGTGAATGGAATATCTTTAAATTGCTTGATCGTTACAACTTCATCAGAGTCATTGAAGTGAGGGTAAACGATATATTTCAGACTACTTGCCCCCCCCCCCCTCTATTTTCTTTATTCCTTATAAAATCAAGAAATTCATCATAGTCACGAATATAATCCTGTTCATCATAAAGTTCAGAAGCTAAAACAAGTAACACAGCGTCCGGTGAAAAATCATACATTTCACGCCAAACGCTATTAGAAACATAAAGACCTTCATAAGGCTTTTCTAACGGAACAATTTTTTTCTCAGTGCCGTTATCAAGCCGAACTTTGCAAGAACCATTGATACAAACTAAAATTTGTTCCAACGATTTATGAGCGTGGTGACCACGAGTTACATTTTCTGTAGTGCCGTACATATAATAGACACGTTTAATGCGAAATGGAATGTCTTTAAATTCTTCTAATGCTACCAACTGACCGCGAGCATCACCGTGTGGTTGAAAAACATATTTTACAACTTGCATTTTTTCTCCATTCTTAAATTAAATTTTAACCATTGTTCACAGGTCTTAAATGAGTTTTTACAAAACGTTCAAAATAAGTGAGTCTAAATTCTTCAGTATAAACTGCATCCATTCCTATTTTTAACTTAAAATCTGATTCACTCTTCAACATAATCTTAGACAAATTACTTTGAAATTGTTCTTCGCTTATTACGGAATTTTTAACTTGATCGCCTCGTTGCTTACGATACTCCGGATCAGTTATAAGTCTTTCAAATTCTTGATGATATTTTTCTTT
>JAFUZV010000021.1 GCA_017476425.1 Selenomonadaceae bacterium | reverse complement strand
TTGTAAAAAAATTTTCGCTTGCCTCAACAATACTGATCTGCTTAGCAAGTTTGTATCTATGGATTTTGATCTTGACGGACAATTTCACTTTTGCATACGTTGCAAGTTATTCTTCAAAAGAATTGCCGACGATTTTCAAAATCTCCGCTTTTTGGGCAGGTCAACAAGGATCATTTCTGCTTTGGTTACTCTTCCATTCAATCGCCGGAATTATTTTAGTTAAAAATAAAACTTTCGCCAAAACTTTAGCAGTCTATTACTTCTTGCAAGTACTGTTGATAATTTTAGTCCTCGCCAAAAGTCCATTTGTAATAAGTGAAGTTGAGATCGTCGACGGCGTTGGATTAAATCCATTGTTGCAAGATTTTTGGATGGCAATTCATCCGCCGATCATATTTTTAGGTTATGCACTCTTAGCTGTACCGTTTTCATTGAGTTTAGGAAATTTATTAACTGAACCGGCAATGAGAAATTTTTTAGAGACAGCACGTCGATGGACTTTGATCGCTTGGAGTTTTTTAGGTGCAGGAATATTCGTCGGCGGCTATTGGGCTTATAAAGTACTCGGTTGGGGAGGCTATTGGGCTTGGGATCCGGTTGAAAATTCTTCTTTAGTTCCGTGGTTAATGACCGCAGTACTTTTGCATTTGATCAATTTGTCGAAGTCAAAACCGGCTGTAATAGTTATGACACATCTTGCGGCGATCTTCACTTATTCACTTGTTATTTATGGTACATTTTTAACAAGATCGGGAATTTTAGGTGATTTTTCCGTTCATTCATTCAGCGAATCGAATATCGGACTTGTAATTTCAATCGTCAATGCTATCGTTTTGATCGGCGGCTTGATAATTTTAATTCAAAAAGTTCAATTCTTGCCGAAAGGTAAAATGTATGAAAATTTTTCTGAGAGATCATTTTTGATCTTGTTAGGATCATTAATTTTGATCTTCATTGCAGTGATCGTTTGGATCGGAATGTCAATGCCGTTATTAACTCAATTAATCGATCAACCGGCTGCAGTTGATACTGATTTTTATGTCAGGACAACTTCACCGCTTGCAATCGTGATCGCTTTGCTGATCATCATTAATTTTGTGAAATTCAAATTTAATTCAATCAGTCGCGGCGGAGTCATTACACATTTCAGCGTTTTGATTGGATTATTAGCGATCGTTTTATCGTCGAATGGTGCAACTACTTCAAAAGAATTTATTCCCGGAAGTGAAGAAGAAATTTTGAATCATAAAATCGTTTATGAAGGACAAATTTTTTCTGAAGATGCTAAAGAAAAATTTTACGTTTACAATGTCGACGGACAAACGATCAAAGCATTAACGAAATTGAGATCGAACGGTGAAGATGCAGCACGTGAACCGGCAATTTTGAAAAATTTTTTTGGTGATATTTACATTGCACCTTCACCGCCGAAAGATTTTGAAGTCAATGAAATGATTCTGGAAAAAAAGAAATTTCAAATGGACGACAAATTTGGTTATATCTTTAAAGAATCAGAGATTGAAAGAGATTCTTCAGGCAATCCGATAAGTGTTAAAGTTACAATTTCAGTGACTGACGGCGACGAAGTGAAAACTGTTGAACCGACGATTGAAGTTACAGCAACCGGCGGCAATTCAAAAGCAATTTCATTTTTCGACGGTGAGAAACGAATGAGACTTACAGGAATATCCGGCGATGAGAAAAAAATTCGTGTTGAAATTCTTCCGTCGATAGAAAAAATTTCTTCAACGCCGATCACTGCAACGATCAGCACTAAACCTTTCATATGGCTGTTGTGGTTAAGTGCAATTTCAATTACAATCGGGACTTTAATAAGCGTTAAGCGAGGATAAATTAATGAACAAAGTAAAAATTTTTTTCTTAATTCTGATGACTATGATAATTTTCAGCAGTCAATCACAAGCCGCAGAAGTTAAACCACTTTTCGGAATTTCAAAATGGATTTCCAATGAGGCTGACGATTATTTAATTGAGAAATGGACAAGATTAGATATTAGTGATGAAGCCGCAAAAATTTATCCAAAATTATCTAAAGCTGTCATTGAGTACAACAATGAACGACATAATAATGCACAAGCTCGATATAAAAAATATCGTGAAGAATCAAAGGAACTATCTGAATTAAGCGGCGAATTAAGACAATTTTACGATCGCAATGATATTATTGTTCGTCGTGCTGATTCAATCGTTTTAAGTCTTCTTGAAATGAATGCAGATTATACCGGCGGTGTTCACGGTATGTATGGATATTTCGGCGTTAATTTCGATTCGGTGACCGGTAAACAATTAAAAATTTCTGACGTTTGTACAAATGCTGAAGTGTTAGTTAAATCGATCGTAACTCGTTTGATTGAAGATTCTCCGCAGTCACCGTTTAGTAATGCTGAAGAAATTATTATGGAACAAGTGATCAAAGATACGATCAATTTTACGATCGATCCTGACGGCGTTTCATTCTATTTCAATCCTTATTTGATTGGATCGTATGCTGAAGGACTTTACACGGCAAAACTTTTATTTAATGAATATCCTAATTTGTTCAAGAAAAAATTTCAGCAAATACCAAAAAATTATTGTCAAACATTACCGCTTTATAATGCTAATGTTGTTTCAATCAAAAATGGAATGAGAAATTATATAAATGTTTCTCTCAATGATAAAGGCAATTACAAAATTGATTATGGCGAAGGCGTTGCAGAAGATGAAACAGGTCTGCAAGGTATTCAACCGCCGGTGCACGTTCATATAAACGGCAATGATTATCTTTACATTGACGGTTATATTAATGATGTTGGTCGTCGACTTCACGTCTACAGATTGAATGATGATAATCTTGAATTGATCGAGGTGATGCCGTACACATTTAAAAATATCGGACTTCAAAAATATGAGACGTGGTGGATACCAACTGATCCAAATAATATTCGTTTTGATAGTATGCAAGGACTAGGAGCGAATGGTGATATTAAAAGTCATTTCGGCGGAATAGATGACGACGGATCATTTTCATTCGGCTGATTAAAATAATTAGGAATGCGAAATTCGGAATTAGGAATTGATTTTAATTCCGCATTCCGAATTCCTCATTCTGAATTAAATAAGGTGGTGAGATTGATGAATTGGAAAGAATTTTTGAAAAGTCACACGCTAAAATGTTTAGCAGGCGGCTTTGTGATCGGCGCAGCATTCTTCGGAGTTGCCGGCGTAATGCTCCACACTACAGGCACTCCGACATTCTGCGGAACTTGTCATTCAATGGAGTATGAAGCTAAGACTTTTGCAATGTCAAGTCACAGAGAACAAGATTGCGTTGAATGTCATTTGCCTCACGACAACAGCGCAATTTATCTGATTGAAAAAGGTCGCACTGGAATGGTTGATATGTATCACGAAGTTTTACGTGATTATCCTCAACGAATTGAACTTGATGAAGATGCAAGAAAGATGGTCAACAAAAATTGTCTACGCTGTCACGAAAAAACAATGTCTTATGTTGACGATCGAAATGACAACTGTTTAAAATGTCATAGTCGAATTGCTCACGGATATAATCCACTTGAAGGCGGTATTTTAATTAAGAATTAGAAATTCGGAATTCGGAATTGAATTTTAAATTATTAATTATAAAAAATTCCGCATTCCGCATTCACAATTCCGAATTATCAAAGAGGTGATAAAAATGTCTAAGATGAAAATTTATTTAGCCGGAATACTTGCATTTGCAGTATTATTCTTCGGCTTTATCATTATCAGAGTAGGTGCTAAACCCGGAACAAGTTTTGAACTTGCAAAAATTCCGGAAGAAGGCAAGATGGGCAAAATTGCTTACAAAGATGCTTATCCTCTGCAGTATAATTCATATATGAAAAATAAAGAGGCTGCGCCATCACCAACAGGTTACGGCGGATCAATGCCTCACGTTTCATATATTGAAGAACAGCCTGAGATTCTTGAGAACTTCAAAGGCTATAAATTTTCTGTTCAATATGACGTTGCACGCGGTCACGTTTGGGCAGGTCCGGATCAATTAAATTCTTTACGTATTCCGCCTCAAAAAGGTAACTGTATTGTCTGCAAAGGTTCATATATGTATGACAAATGGTTTAAAGAGAGCGGCTGGGAATTTGCATCGAAACCTTTTGCAGATGCAACGCCGCCTTACACTGATAAGGACACGATCGAAGGCACTGATCTTTATATGGGCTGCTCCACTTGCCACGATCCTGATACAATGCAGTTAAGAGTTTATCAGCAAGGTTTCATTGATTCCCTTGCACGTCGTGGAATTGATATTAGTAAAGCAAGTCATAATGATATGCGTGGCTATGTCTGTTCACAATGTCACAATGAATATTATTTTATGGCTGAAGATGGTCGAGTTAATCACCCTTGGGATAATGGCTTTGATCCGGAAGATGAATTTCAATTTTATCAAAGCGGTCAAGCCGGTGCATTTAAAGGTGATTGGCAGCATCCAGATAGTGGAACTATGATGTTGAAAGCACAGCATCCGGAATTTGAAAATTGGGTTACAAGTGTCCATCACGATGCAGGCGTAACTTGTGTAGATTGTCATATGCCTTATATGAGAGAGAATGGTCAAAAATATACTTCGCACTGGATGACTAATCCACTCAAGACAACTGAACAATCTTGCTTGAAATGTCACGATGAAAGCGCAGAAACTTTGATTGCTCGTGTTAAGACAATCAACGACAATACTTTTAAACTTCAGAGAATCGCCGGTCAAACTTGTGCTGTTGCACATTTAACGATCAAAGCGGCTATGGAACGTGGAGCAAATGATGAACAACTTGCACAAGCTCGTTTGCTTATGCGTGAAGGTCAATGGTATTGGGATTGGGCTTGCGCTGAAAATAGTTACGGTTTCCATAACACTGATAAATTGATGAAGTCCTTTGCATTAGCGATCGATCGTGCACATAAAGCGATTGAAGCGGCAAACGCAGCAGTCGGCGGAACGTTGACGATCGGAGCATTGCCGGAACTTACGCCGGAACAAAAAGCACAAATTGCGGCTGATCAAGCTAAAGGTATGCAACTTCTTAAATCGTCAATGTAATTTTAGAATAGATGAGTTGTAGCTATGAAATAATTAATTTTTAATTTTGTCGCTGAAAATTTTCGGCGAATTTTTTTTGAGGTGAAAAATTTTTATGAATGAAGGAATATTTTCAAAAGAAATTACAATTTTAGGCATCGGAAATATAATTTTGACTGATGAAGGTTTTGGCGTTAAAGTCGTTGAGTATCTTGAAAAAAATTTTAATTTTCCTGATAACGTTGCATTGATCGACGGCGGAACTTTAGGCGTGGAACTCACTCAATTTATCACCGGCACGAAAAAACTTTTAATTATTGATTCGATCGACGGCGGCAAAGATCCCGGATCGATCTTTCATCTTGTTGGCGATCAGATCAAAAAACATTTTCAAGAAAAAATTTCTGCGCATGAAGTCGGCATTCAAGACGTTTTGACTATGTTAGAACTCACCGGCAAAAAAATTCCTGAAGTTGTTGTGATCGGTGTTCAACCGTTTAATCTTGATGCCGGTGTTGATCTTTCACCGCAAATGAAAAAGTGCCTGCCGATCATTGTCGACAAAGCACTTGAAATTCTAAAAAACTGGCTGAGGGCTGAAGGCTGAGGTTTGAGATCACTTCGCCCTTAGCATTTCGCCCTTCGCCCTAATTTTAAGTGTCTCTTACGAAGTAAAGCGTTTCGATCTTTGCTTTCTCTGCCTCTCGTTCAGTTAAAATTTTTGATTTAACCATTGCATCAATTACGATTAATTGTCTCTTCTTTGCAAGCATATAATTTACATAAGGTGAATAAAGTGACGGCGCATTAGGTAAGCCGGCTAACATTGCTGATTCTGCAAGCGTTAAATCTGCCGGCAATTTTCCAAAATATCCTTCAGCTGCTTCATAAATTCCGTAGAAATTCGATCCGAAATAAATCGTGTTTAAATACATTTCTAAAATCTCGTCTTTAGAAAAAATTTTTTCCATATTCATTGCTAACATTAATTCTTCAATCTTTCGTGTGAATGATTGTTCTTGCGATAAGAATAAATTCTTGACGAGTTGTTGAGTGATCGTCGATGCACCTTCTTCAATCTGTCCGGCTTCAACATTAACAACGGTTGCTCTTGCTATACTTCCAACATCAAAACCGCTGTGACGATAAAATCTTGAATCTTCAACGGCAATGATCGCTTGACGAAATGATCGAGGAATTTTATCAAGTTTAACATAATTTTTCTTTGCGCTCATCTGTTCAGCAACTGCATCTTTGATATTGCTGATTCGATCTAATTTGCCGCTGATTGTTGATCCGTCAAATTTCCGTTTAGGCTTGTCGACTTCAGAATTTTTTTCTGTTGAGTCGTCAAGTCTTTTTTTATTGTCGACTTCTTCAACTTTATCTTTAGAAATTTTTTGATCCGATTCTTTATCGTCGTGTTTATTTGAAATGTTTTCACGTGCATAATCGTCAATTATTTTATCCGTCGGTGTATCGTCAAAATATTCGCCTTTAATATAGTCGATCGGATGATGAGTCTTAACAGCGATTGTTATAAAGAATGACATAAAAAATACAATCGACATTGCAATTATTATCAATAGAAGTCTAAATATCACTGAATAATTTCTTCGTGGTTTTCTCTTTTCACTCATTAAGATACCTCATTAAAAATTTTTCTCTTATGATACAACAATAATTGACTCAATACAAATAAAATTTCCTTAATATGAAAAAATCCTACTGCTAATGATCTGCAATAGGATATTTTAATTAATTCTTCAAGTTTAGAACAACAAAGTATCATTATTTGAATTACGTCTTTTTCTGCGTTGTCTGTAAGGCATAACTTCATTGATCTTTGCAACTTCAATATTACCGTCGAAATCAGCAAGAACAACTTCAGGCACGCCGAACGACTCCAAAAATTTGCAACTAAGTTCGTCCGGAATATAATAACCGTCAATGTCAGCGATCAATGCAACGCTGTCAAATTCACGCTTGCCATCAGAAAGAGCCTTAGCCATTGCAACTGCCTCAGCACTCATTGCAAAATCATTAATTTTACTGTCAACCGTGCAACCGCTGTAAAGTGTTCCGTCACTTGCAAGGACACAAGCTCCGACTGCTAAATTACCATTCAAAGTATAAGCATTTCGGATCGCTTCCATTGCAACTCTCACCATTGTATCCATTATATCGTAATTCATTAATTTCACCTCTTATTAATGGGTAATTTGTAATGGTTAATGGGTAATTAAATGTATAATGTATATTATCCATTATCATTTTAGTAGATTAATATTTGCTGTTAAGTGAAAAAATCCTTTTGAAGTTTGAAAAAATCTTGAAAAAATTTTTGTAGAAAATAAATTTTGATCGTCTCAACAGGAAAATTTTTATTAAGCGTCGAAATTTCGGCAATATGAAAAAGTCAACGAAATTTTTAAATCAACCTTCAAAGTCATTCATCAAGAATGCAATCGTTTTAACAATAACTTATTTATTAATTCAATTCATAACACGAATAACAATTTTAATAACGATCGACGGTGCGTCAATGAATTTATCAGAGCTGATCAAAACTTTTTTGTTCGGCTTGATTTATGATCTCACAACTTGGCTTGTGATCGGCTTGCCATTCTTGATCGCAATTCTAATCGGCAAGACAATTTTATTTAAAGCATTCATTTTCATCAGCAATTTTATCACATTATTAATAGCGATCTCACAAATTTTATTTTTTAGAGAGTTCGGAACGAATTTTAATTTTATTGCAGTCGATTATTTAATTTACACTCACGAACTTTTAGGAAATATTTGGCAGTCGTTTAATGTACCGGCGATTATTTTGAGTATTATAGTAGCGGCGGCGATAGTTTATAATATTCAGCTTAAATTTTTAGTTTTCAATCGTAAATCTTATTTGAATTTTAGGCATTGTATTATAGCGATCGTTTTGCCGCTGATTTTTGTGCCGATCATTCAATCAAGCTGGCGAGAATCGATCAGTGAAAATCGTTACAATGTTGAGATCGCCGGTAATGGCGTTTATGAATTTGTTAGAGCCTTCTTTGCTAATGAACTTGATTATGATTCATTCTATGCAACCTTGCCTAATGAAAAAGTTGAGTCTAATTTAGAATTAATGATGGAGAATGAAGAATTTAATTCAGAATTTGGGATTCAAAATGCAAAACTTCTTAAAAATAATTTTAGTGAAAAGCCTAATGTAATTATGATCACGGTTGAAAGTCTCAACGCTGATTATCTGAAAATTTTCGGTGGTAACGGTTTAACTCCGTATCTTGATGAACTTGTTAATAAATCTTACGTCTTCACAAGAATGTATGCAACCGGCACAAGGACTGTCAGAGGACTTGAGGCAGTTACTTTATCATTGCCGCCAACGCCGGGTCAATCAATCGTTCGCCGTGAAGATAACAACGATCTTTCAAGTTTAGGTGATGCCTTCAAACAAAACGGTTATGCTCGTGATTTCATTTATGGCGGTTATGGTTATTTCGACAATATGAATAAATTTTTTGAAGGCAACGGCTACACCGTCAAAGATCGAACTTCGATCCCAGATAATGAAATTTTTCACGAAACAATTTGGGGCGTAGCTGACGAAATTTTATTTACGCAAGTTTTAAAGTCAATGGACGATCATTTTAGCAAGAATGAACCGGCTTTTGAAATGGTTATGACAACTTCTAATCATAGACCTTTTACATTTCCGGCTGATCGAATTGATATTGAAGATGGAACTCGTCCGGCGGCTGTTAAATACACTGATTGGGCGATAAATGATTTTTTAGAAAGAGCAAAGTCTCACGAATGGTTTGACAATACAATTTTTGTTATCGTTGCTGATCATCAAGCATTAGCCGCCGGAAAATCAACATTGCCGATCAACTGCTATCATATTCCTTGCTTGATATATGCTCCGAAATTAATTGCTCCGGGTAAATCTGATCGCTTAATTAGTCAAATGGATCTTGCTCCGACTTTGCTTGGTATGTTGAATTTGTCTTACAATGAAAAATTTCTTGGTCACGATATAAATAAAATTTCAGCGGACGACGAAAGAATTTTTATCAGTACTTATCAAATGTTAGGCTATGTTAAAAATGATATTTTAACGATTTTAACGCCGGACAAGAAAGCGGCGGCTTATCATATTGACGATTGGACTAATGCAACTTATTCCGCTGTTGAAATTGATCCTCAACTTTTGAATGAGGCGATAACTTATTATCAAGGCGCAAGTTATTTATTCAAAAATGGCAAATTGAAGGTTAAATGATATGGAAGAATCGAAAAAATTATTAATGAGCGGCAAAACATTTGAGGCACTTGAGCGACTGAAAAAAATTTTGCCGGAATTTGAAGGCACTAGCGACGAATGGAAAATTCACGAATTGATCGGCGCAGCATTTCACGATCTCGGAGATGCTGAAGGTGCGGCGCAGGCTTATTTTAACGCGGCGAAAACTGCTAAATATCTTGTTACTCAACGTTCACATTATTCAAATTATCTTTTTGCACTTCATTATTTGAATGATCTTGATCGTGAAGTATTAGCGCAGGAACATTTTTTTTATAATAATTTGTTTAGAGATGTAAAAAAATTTTCTGATTATCCAACGCCGAAAAATAAATTTTCAATCGGTTATATTTCGCCATATTTCGTGGACTCTTCAGCCGCCAGATTTTATGAATCACTTTTGACGGACTACGATCACGAAAATTTTATTGTGAAATGTTTCAGCTTATCAAATGATCAAGATCATTTCACTGAAAAGATCAAATTGCACGTTGATAAATTTATCACGCTTGAAAATATTTCGATCGAAGACGCTGCGCAGAAAATTTTTAATGAAGGCATTGATATTCTCTTTGATCTCGGCGGACATACTGACGGCGGAATGACGTTGCAGATTATGAGTTATAAACCTGCAAAAATTCAGATCAGCGGAATAGGTTATTTTGATATAACCGGCTTGAAGACGATCGATTATTTTTTGACTGATAGTTATCTTTCACCGATCGGAGCTGAAAAATTTTTTAGTGAAAAACTTTTGCGCTTGAGTTCAAATTTTGCTTTTACACCTTCAACCGCTATGAAAACCAATTCCGAATTACGCATTCCTAATTCCGAATTATCATTCGCTTGTTTTAATAATTTTATGAAGATCAACGATCGCTATTTAAAAGTTGTGAAAAAGATTCTTCAACAAGTTGACAACTCTAAAATTATTTTTCAAGATACGACAGCGATCAAGTCTCGTCAAATTGAATTGCAACGCAGAATTAAAACTTTAAAATTACCGATCGATCGTGTTGAAATTCGTTGCGGCAATGATAACTATTTGAATGATTATAGCGACGTTGATATTATTCTTGATACTTTTCCATATAACGGCGGCACTATGACGGCGACGGCTCTTTATATGAATATTCCTGTGATAAGTCTTTATGGCAATAGTCATTATTCAAGATTCGGCGCAGATATTTTGAGACTTGCCGACTTGACTGAATTAATTGCAAGCGACGAAAAAAATTTTGTTGAGATCGCTGTCGATCTTGCTCGTGATAAAGATCGGCTGATCGAATTAAAAAAATCTCTTCGTGATCGACTTCAAAAATCAAAATTACTTGACACGAAAAATTTTGTTTCTGAAATGGAATTTAATTATAAAAGAATGGTGAACAAATGATATATTTAACTCTGTTTCTTGAATTTGCAAAAATAAGTTTAGTCTGTGTCGGCGGCGGTTATGCTTCAATGCCTCTGATTCAAGCTGTCGTAGTAGATAGTTATCACTGGTTGACACTTCCGGAATTTATTGACGTTTTCACAATTTCACAAATGACACCGGGTCCGATTGGAATTAATGCCGCAACTTTCGCCGGAATGAAGACGGCAGGAATCGGCGGCGCAATAAGTGCAACAATGGGATTCGTTACGCCGTCATTATTTCTTTGCATTGCACTTGCTAAAATTATGTTTAAGTACGGCGATTTAGGATCGATTCACGGAATTTTAAACGGACTTCGCCCGGCAGTTATGGCACTTATCGCGGCGGCTTGCATTTCATTTGTATTAATGGCAGTTTGGAATGTTGAAGAAATGCCAACTGATTGGTCAACATTCGATCTCAAAGGCTTGATCATTTTGTTGATTGCGATTATCGCCGGACAAAAAAAAGTCGGAGCAATCAAAATTTTGATCGCTTCCGGCATTCTTGGTTTAATTTTTGGATTTATAATTTAAAAAATATTTTTCAATGCTCGATGAGATATTAATTATTTTTCGAGTATTTTTTTATTGCAATGACAATTCGTCTATGGTTATTCAAGGTGTAAGACCCAGCAATGTCAAAATTCAAAATGCCAGCGGAACAAGTACTCATAAGTACAACAATACTACACTCAATGAATTGAAAAATGTTTTACAAAATAATGTCGTAACGCTTAGCGGTGGAAATTATTTCTTTGAAAATAATGCAGATGATTCAACGATCAGCATTAATGGCGGTGGTTATCAACAGATTGAAAACAGAGCCAATGGTTCCAAAATTTATACCGGTGCAACTGCAGATACAATTAATATTATAAGTGCATCAAACAACACGATCAATAGTGGTGCAGGCAGTAATGTAATAAGTATTGAAGGTAGTTCTAATAGCGTTGTCAGCGGTTCTGCTAACGATACGATTACTTATAAAGGTGCAGAAAATATTATCAACGCCGGTGATGGTAAAAATGATACTTTCAAAGGCGGTACAGGTTATGATGTTTTCGTTTACGACGGCGGCGGCGATGTAGTTATTACGGACTACGAAGGTAAGAAAGATATTATTCAACTCGCTGAAGGTTATAAACTTACTGACGCTAAGTTGACGAGAAACGAAAACAATAAATATACTGACATAACATTTACAATCAGCGATGAAAATGATTCGGTAGGAACTGTTGTGGTCAAAGGTGCAAAAAATGTTAACAATAATGTTTTTAAATCTATCGCTATAGTTGAAAATGGTCAATCGATCGCAAATGCAACTTATGATACTTACTGTGCAACAACTGTTAAACTCAAAGCCGGAACTAAAGAATTAGATATGAGTAATTCGCTTGTCTATAAAGATATTAAATATGTCAACGGCACCGGCTTGAAAGCAA
>JAFUZV010000163.1 GCA_017476425.1 Selenomonadaceae bacterium | reverse complement strand
TGATCCTTCACATTTCAGCAAGAATTTTAATTACACTGCGCTTGGTCACCTTCACGGCGCAAAAGTTATGGATAAATATAGTAAAAATGTTTGTTACAGCGGATCATTATTAAAATATTCATTCGACGAAGAGAAACAAAGCAAAAGCGTTACACTAGTTGAGATCGACGGCGGCGGAAATGTCAAATTTGATCATATACCATTAAAGCCGCTGCGTGATGTTAAAATCATTCGTGGTACGATCGAAAATATTTTAGAAAATGAACCTGAGACAGAAGATTATATTTCAATTCAATATGAAGGAACTAATCCGCCGAATTTGAATTTGAAACTTAGAAATAAATTTAAAAATCTTCTTGAGATCAGATCGGTGAATAGAGAAGTTACAACGGCGATTGAAATTGCACGACAAAGACAAAATATTTCTGACTTTGAACGATTCAAGGATTTTTTCAAGGAAACAACCGGCGAATCAATGACTGAAGAAGAATTAAAGGCGATGGAAAATTTTATTAATGAAATAAAAGGTGATATATAATGCGACCTATTGAATTAAAAATTTCAGCGTTCGGAGCTTATGCCAAAAAGCAAGTGATCAATTTTGATGAAGGACTTGCAGGCAGTAATTTATTTCTGATTCACGGACCAACAGGCGCAGGCAAGACAACTATTTTAGACGCAATAATTTTTGCACTTTATGGATCGAAAAATTTCGGCAATGATCGTGATCCTAAGATGATGCGTTCTGAATACGCTGATGACAGCACACCGACTGAAATTGAATTTAAATTTGCACTTGGCGATAAAATTTATCGTGTTAAGCGATCATATTTATCAGATTTGAAAAAATCGACTGCTGAATTAGATAACGGTGAATATCTAATAACTAAAAATGTTTCTGACAAGATCGAAGAATTGATCGGCTTTCAATCTGAACAGTTTCGTCAAGTTATTTTGCTCCAACAAGGTGCATTTAAAAAATTTCTCATTGCAAATACTGACGCTCGTCAAAAAATTTTAGATAAATTATTCAATGCAGGATTTTACAAATTGATTGAGGATAATCTAGATAAAAAATCCAAAACTTTAGATAATGAACTTAAAAATATTAATGATCAATGTGATAGTAAACTTGCTGACGTTGAGGCGAAAGATGAGAATGATTTAACAATTATCATTGATCAGACGGCGAAAGAATTAGAAGAATCACAATCACAAGATCAAATTCTTAGCAAAAAGCAAGAGATCGCACAAAATGAATTATCAGAAGGACGCACAACATTTAAACAATTCATTGAACTTGAAAATGTGATTAGTAAATTAGAAACGGCGAAAAAATCATTAATTGAAACGCAAGCGGCGTTGAAAAGTGCAAAAGTCAGTTACGATGAGAATAAATCATTAGAAGAGGAACGCAAGAGACTTGAAAAGCAGATCGAAGACTTGAAAAAAATTTATTCTCAACTCAATGAACTTGATCAAGCGGAGAAAAAATTATCAGCTGCAAAAATCGACAAGGATCAATCAGAATTAATGATCGCAAATTGCAACAGTTCTTTGAATGCCTTTGACGTTCGTATGGAAGAATTACGAGTTGAGAAAGAAGGTTACATTAAAGGCGCAGAGAATTTGAAATTTTATCAGACTAAGATCAAGGAAAATGAACAACGTGAGAAAACGATCAAAGATATTGAATTACTCAAAAAACAGCTTGCAGAGGCAGAAAAAAATTGTTCGATCATTGAGAGTCAACGAATCGAACAACAGCAAAAAGTTGATCGTTTAAAACAACTATCGATTTTAGGACGTGCCGCACTCTTAGCAAAAGATTTAAAAGACGGTGAACCTTGTCCGGTTTGCGGATCAATCGATCACCCGAAATTAGCAATTTCAAAAGAAATTATTCCGACAGATAAAGAGATCAAATTAGCTGAAGATGAATTAAATAAAATCGTCAACAGAAAATCTCAAGCTGACAATTTAGTTGCAGACAAGAAGGCAAGACTTCAAACGCTAATTGAAAGTTTAGATCGACAAAGTGAAACTGCAAACGTCAACGATTTAAAACAAAAATTATCTCAAGCGGAAAATGCAAAATCGAAATGTGAAGAGATCGACAAAAAGCGGCGTAAAGGTGAATTATCAATCAAAGAAGTTAAAGAATTAATGGCAACGAATGAACAGAAACGAAGATCAGCGGCTGATGAAGTGTCGAAAATAACCGGCAAAATTAATGAGATCAAAAAGCAAATTTTGGAAGAATATCAAGCGGAAGATGGCATTGCAAAAGTTGCAAAGGATATCAAAATCACAAGAGAAAAATTACAAGCATTAAATGAGGCTTGGGAAATTGCCGAAAAAACTTATCACGGACTTGAAAAGCAAGAAGCCTCAGATAAATCGACAGTGGCGGCGGCTGAAGAGAATCATAAAAAATTGACTGAAGAATTAACAGGCAAGACAAAGCCGAACATTGAAGAATTACAAAAAAGATCGAACG
>JAFUZV010000162.1 GCA_017476425.1 Selenomonadaceae bacterium | reverse complement strand
ATAGACAATCTTTCGATTTTCACCAACAAGCGGAACAATATCAGCAACGGTAGCAAGTGCAACAATATCAAGATCAACAAAATAATTTTTATAATCAACGCCGTTGATCTTCTGATTGAGTGCTTGACAAAGTTTAAAAGCGACACCGGCTCCACAAAGATTTTTATCCGGATAATTGCAACCGTTTTGATGAGGATCAATAACAGCAACAGCATTATTGATCGGCTCTTGTGTCAAATGATGATCAGTAACGATAATATCAAGATCGTTTTTGACTTCTTCGATCTCTTTGACGTTTGCAATTCCACAATCAACAGAGATCAAAAGTTTTGCGCCTCTTTCAACAATTTTTTTCAAAGCCTTAACATTAAAGCCGTAACCTTCCGAACGTGCCGGAATATAAAATTCAACGTCAGCATTTAAATTTCTCAACGCTCTGATCATCAAAGCTGTTGAACTCATTCCATCAACGTCATAATCTCCATAAATTACAATTTTTTCTTGCGATTCGATCGCTTTTTTTATTCTCTCAACTGCCGCCGTCATACCTTTCATTAAAAACGGATCATTAAATTCTTGTCGATTTTCCGGATCTAAAAAAATTCTTGCTTCGTCAACGTCAACGATCTTTCTGTGAATTAAAATTTTCGCCGTCAATTCTGAAATGTTAAGTTCATCAACAAATTTTTTAACGATCGTTGCATCGTCCTGCATTACTAACCAATTTTTTTGCATATTTTATTTTCCTTGATAAATTTTTTAATTATTAATTCCGCATTACAAATTACGAATTACAAATTAATTTAATCAAGAAGACTTTCAAATTCAAAAGTAATTTTGCAACTGTTTGAATGATCTTCACGCGACCAATTATTCATAATTCTATCACGAACAATTTCACATTCTTTTGCGTGTGCCTTCAATATCAAAACCAAAAAACTATTATTGCCGTGCTGAGTAACACAATCACTGCGCCGCAATGAGTTTACAAGTATATCACTAAATTTTTCAATGTCTGAAGGCTTTTTAGTTTCGATTTTGATCTGCATTATTTGTGCATCTTTTTCATAATTATCAATGAATCTGTATAAAAATCTGTAAAGCGTTTTGAAATTCTCAAATTCAACGAAATATGCACCGGCTTTAATATTTCTTTCGCCGAGAATCATTCTTAATTGAGAAATATTTTTTTGTGACATTTCGTCTTCTTTAGATTGATTTTCTTTATAAAAAGCACAACTATGTTTACCATTCTGTTTGACTTTGTAAAGAGCTTGATCCGCTTTCTTATACAGCGTTGAAAAGTCAGTGCCTTCATCAGGAACAAAAACTGCACCGATCGAAGTTCCAAGCGGAATGCTCATACTTTCGCCCATATATTCTTTTGCTGAGGCAAGTAATTTTTCATTGAGACGAGCTGTCTTTTGAAAAATGATCGATTCGTCGTGAACATTTTGACAGAAAGCTATAAACTCGTCGCCGCCCATTCGTCCGGCTAAATCAGTTGATCTGATCTCTTCTTTGATAAGTTCCGCAAAACGAATCAAAATTTTATCACCCATACCGTGACCATAAATATCATTAACAAGTTTAAAGCTGTCAAGATCGATCATCATTAAAACGCCTTGATTTTGAGAACACATTTCACCTATCTGTCTTTGTGAAGCCGCTTTATTTAACAAGCCGGTCATAGGATCAATATCTGCCGCTTGTTTTAAGCCGTGAATTTCGTCAACATTTTTTAGGATATTTGAAATTCTGCGCAAAAGTATATTAGGCTTAAACGGCTTGCGAATGTAATCGACAGCACCAACATCAAAAACTCTGCTTTCACTTTCGTCACTTTCATCAGCTGTCATAAACATTATAGGAATTGTTCCTTCTGTCTTCTCTTGCAAAATCCTATGAAGTTCGTAGCCGTCCATTTCAGGCATCAATAAATCTGATAAAACCATATCCGGCTTTTCAGTCTCAAAAAGTTTTATTGCTTCTTCACCGGATGAAGCCGTCACCGTTTGATAATATCTTGAAAGAATTATCGTTGCTAATCGCAACATAAATGTGTCGTCGTCGACAATTAATATTTTTTGCATAACAGAACACCTTCAATTAATTTGTCGTTGCTGATCTTTTATGTCTATTTTCTTCTGCACGATTTCTAAGCGTCAACCATAAAGGTCCGGCAATGAAGATCGAAGAGTAACAACCGCTTGCAAAGCCGACTAATAACGCAAATGCAAAATCTTTCGTCGTCTCACCGCCGAAGAAGTAAAGCGCAAAAGTTGTAAATAGAACTGTGAAAACTGTATAAAGAGATCTCGTCAAAGTCTGATAAATCGATCTGTTGAGTAGTTCATTCAGATCGCCGCCGCGTCTAAAGTGTAATTTTAAATTTTCACGAATGCGATCAAAAATAACAATCGTATCATTGATTGAATAACCGACGATCGTTAAAAGTGCCGCAACAAATGAAGAATCAATCTGTCGTTGAGTGAATGAGAAGAATGTCAACACGATCAAAATATCGTGAACAAGTGCAACAACTGCCGCGATACCGAATCTAAATTCAAAACGATATGCAATATAGAGAATGATCAGTACCCAAGAGATCACAAGAGCCATAACAGCATTCATAATCAATTCTCCGCCGATCGTTGCACCAACTTTTTCTTCACGCATAACTTCATAATTTCCAACGTTTGATTTGAGTGAAGACATAACAGCCTTTCGATCATTCTCTTCAAGATCGACAGTGCGAATCATAACGTCTTTTGAAGTCTCAACATTTGAAGTTTCACCGGAAAGTTGAATGGTACTGCTATCAAGTCCATAAGGACGAAGTGAATCACGAATTTGCGAAATGCTCACAGGTTGTTCAAATTTCAGATCAATGATCGTTCCGCCGGTAAAATCAATACCAAAATTAAATCCACGTGTTACCATTGAAAATAATCCCGGAATAATTACAATCAGCGAAATTATAAACCAAATTTTTGCACGTCCGGCGATGTCAAAACTAGGCATTTTATTTCACCGCCTTTTTAGTATAATTTACAGATTTTGGATCGAACAACAGAAAACCATCTGCACCATAAGCACTTGGACTTTCAAAAATTTTTGCGGCGATCAACCATTTCAAAAGATAACGTGTCAAAGTAATCGCAGTAAACATTGAAAGCATAACACCTAATCCAAGAGTGATCGCAAAACCTCTGATCGTTCCTGTTCCGAAGAAGAATAGAACTGCCGCCGCAATGATCGTTGTGATATTTGAATCGAAAATTGTTGTGAAGGCACGATCAAAACCTGCGTCCATTGAAAGCCGTAATGTTTTGCCGATCCTAAATTCTTCTTTGAAGTGCTCAAAAATCAGAACGTTAGCATCAACCGCCATACCGATCGATAAAATAATTCCTGCAACGCCAGGCAATGTTAATGTTGCGTCGAGTCCTTTCAAGATCGCAAGCAACATAATTGTATAAGCCATTAAACTAATATCAGCGATCAAGCCGGAAAGTCTATAGAAAAGCAACATAAAAATTAAAACTGCGCCGATACCGATCACAAATGCAAATTCAGATTTATCTTTAGAATCTTGACCGAGTGAAGGTCCGACTGTACGAGTTTCAATAATATTAACCTTGACAGGCAATGCGCCACTTCTCAATAAAATTGCTAACTTCTGCGCTTCTTCTAAAGTACGTTGCCCGGAAATTTCAGCACGTCCACCGAGAATCGGCTCATTGACAACAGGATCAGTCAAAACTTCACCGTCAAGTAAAATTGCGATCTTGCGACCGACATTTTTCATTGTGAGATCAGCGAATTTTTTTCCGCCTTCATCACTAAATTCAAGATCAACAACATTTTGATTATTTTGATTCATTGCCGCTTGTGCATTTTTTAAATCAGTACCAGTCAAAACAGTATTGCCATCTTCATCTTTGAACTCAAGCATAGCCGTTTTACCGATCGTTTGAATTGCAGCATCCGGGTCTTTGATGCCCGGCAATTCGATAATTACACGTCGTTCACCTTCACGCTGAATGATCGGTTCTGTTAAACCTAATTCATTTATACGCTTTTCCATAATCGAAACGACTCTTTGCATTGCATCGTCATTTACTTGTGCGATCTCTGTATCTTCTGCCTCAAGTACTACGTGAGTACCGCCTTGCAAATCTAAACCTTGACGGATCGAATTTGCCAGCGGTCTAATAAATACGAAAAATATAGCGATAATTGCTACTACACTAATTGAAAGTTTTATCAAGCTGTCTCTTTGCAATATCTCTCATTCTCCTTGTAAAAAAAATTTTATTTGACATTTTCAAAAATATCTTCAAGCGTAACACAAAAATCATCGTAAATTGAAAGTTTAATTGCTTTTTCAACGGCTGCTTTCTGTTCTTCAGTCAAATTTTTCCATTCAAAATTGCGATATGTTGAATATACATTGACCAGTTCAAGTTTTTCATCTTTGAGAAGATAAACTTCAACAGATTTTCCGAACGGATCAACGATCCAATATTCTTTAACTCCGAATTTTTCATAGATCGCCTTCTTTGAAATTTTATCATTGCGTGCTGTCGATGGTGAAAGAATTTCAACGACAAGATCAGGCGCACCGTAAATTCCGTCTTCTTCAATAATCTCAGGATTACAAACAATAATCACATCGGGAATAAAATTATTATCATCGTCAAAGAAAACACTTGTTTCATAAAATGTCTCACAGCGTTTACCTTTGAGATAATTTTTAAAAGCATTAAAAATATTTCCGCCGATTTTCATATGATTTGTACTTGGACGAGACATCATATAGACTTGACCGTTGATAATTTCATAATCTTCACGATCAGAAGTCTTTGCATAAGCAACATTATTCATATTAACACCGCCTTACTTATTTAACACGCTTAAAAATATCCTTGATTTGTACAATAAAATCATCATAGAGTGAAATTTTTATTTCTGATTTAACATCTTCCTTTTGTAAGGTCGTCAATTCTTCATATTCTTCAGCGGTGTAATATTGATAAACGTTATCTAGTTTTAATTTGCCTTCTTTTAGTAAATAAACCTCAACAGATTTTTCATTAGGATTTATGATCCAATATTCCTTAACGCCATACTTTTCATAAGTGTAAAATTTATCCATACGATCTTTAATCGCCGTTGATTTTGAAAGAATTTCAACAACAAGATCAGGAACGCCGTGAATGCCATCTTCTTCAACAATATCAGGATCACAAACAATAATTTCATCCGGTATATATTGTTGTTCTTCATCAAAAAAAACATTAAATTGAATGAAAGGTGTACAACGTTTATCATCAAGATAACGATCAAAAATGCTGTGCAAATTTCCATTTACTCGAACGTGATTAGCCTTTGGACTTGACATCATATAAATTTTACCGTTGATAATTTCATAAGGTTCATTATAAGCCAAATCATTGTAAGCAACATTATTCATATTAACACCGCCTCACTTGACATTTTCAAAAATATCTTCAAGTGTAATGTAAAAATCATCATAAAGCGAAATTTTAATTTCACGCTTAACAAGTTCCTTTTGTCGATCTGTTAAGTCGTTAAATTCTTCTTCAGTGTAAAATTGATAGACACCGTCACGAGTTAATTTATTTTCCTTGAGGACATAAACTTCAACTGATTTTTCCTGTGGACTTACAATCCAATATTCTTTAACGCCATACTTTTCATAAGCAAAAAATTTATCCATCTTATCTCTAACAGCCGTCGACGGTGAAATAATTTCAACTACTAAATCAGGCGTTCCATAAATTCCTTTGTTTTCGATAATGTCCGGGTTGCAAACAATTATAACATCAGGAACAAAATTATTATCATCATCAAAGAAAACATCAACTTCATTAAAAGTTCTGCATTTTTTACCTTTGAGATAGCTTTTAAAAATAGTTGCGATATTCAACTCAACCGCCATATGATTTGTACTTGGACGAGACATCATATAGACTTGACCGTTGATAATTTCATAATCTTCACGATCAGAAGTCTTTGCATAAGCAACATTATTCATACTAACACCGCCTTTTTAATGGGTAATGTGTAATTGGTAATGGGTAATTAATAACTAAAAAATTATTCTCTGTCAAAAAGAAACGTTTCATCTTCAGTTATTATGATGTCCATTTTAGTATCGTACTCTGCAACAGGAATTTTATCACAAAGTTCAAAATTAAATGCAAGTGCAATTCTCTTAGCCTTTGGAACACGTTTTAAAAATCGATCGTAATAACCGCCGCCGAGTCCAAGACGATTGCCGCTGCGATCGAATGCTGCGCCTGGAACAATTACGCAGTCAATATCATCAAATTCAACAAATGAACGTTGATCTTGACGGACTGTCAAAATTCCAAAATCACCAACAACAAGCGAATCCATCGAAGGCAAAAATACAGGTCTCATAGTTCCACGTCCAACGATCAATGGCACTGCAAGAATTTTTTTATTTGCAAAGGCATCATCAAATAATTCATTAAGTTGAATTTCTTCAGGCATTGAAACATAAGCCATAATAGTTTTTGAGTTTTTATAATTCGGATCATTAATCAAACGTGAAATAATTTTGTGACTTGCAATTTTTCGATCTTCTTCAGTCAACGCTGAACGTTTTGATCTCATTTCTTTTCGCAAAATTTTTTTCTGTTCAAGAATTTTGTTATTCATTGCTCTTAACCTCGTCAATATCATCAACAACTGATCCAATCGAAGATCGAGCAACTTCTATTTCAACACGATCAGCGATTTTGAGTTTTACGATCTTTTCATTGAGTGAAGAAATTGTTCCATAAATTCCGCCGATCGTTACGACTCTTGCTCCTTTTTGCAAGTTATTCAACATATTTTCTCTTTCACGCTGCGCTTGTTTCTGCGGACGATAAAGCAAGAAATAAAAAATGATCAACATAACCGCAATAGGTCCCCAAGTTGCTAACGTCGTCGCAATATCCATATCCATAAAAAAAACCTTCTTTCAAATTTCATTTCGATCACTTAATTATATTATGCTTGCACAAAAAAATAAAGTAAAAAATTTCTCATTCTCATTTTGAAAGAAATTTTTGCTTTAATAATTTGTGATAAAATTTTTAACTTCAAAAAATTTTTCTTATTTTTAGTTAAACTTGTTTTCTATATTGTATTGTGAGATAATTTTTAAAAATTTTTGAGGTGAGCGATTTGAAAATTGCTTTTTTCGATTCCGGTATAGGTGGACTTTCAGTCTTGCATCACGCATTAAAAATTTTACCTAACGAAAAATTTATTTTTTTTGCTGATGAAGATCACGTGCCTTACGGAACTAAAACACGTGAAGAAGTTATGCAATTTGTTGATGATGCTTTTAAATTCTTGATAAGTCTCAATGTTGATGCGATCGTTGTTGCTTGCAATACGGCGACAAGTGTTGCAGTTCGTGAAATGCGTCGTCGTTATGATCTGCCTATTGTTGGTATGGAACCGGCTGTTAAGCGAGCTATTGATCTCTATGGTGATCAAAGAGTTTTAGTTACTGCAACACCGATAACGATCAACAGTGAAAAAATTCAAATTCTGATCGACAAGATTGGTAAACGTGATCTGATCGATCTTCTTGCATTGCCTAAACTTGTTGACTTTGCTGAACGTCAAGAATTTATTTCAGCGGACGTTGAAAATTATTTGCGTGAAAAGTTTTCAGCTTACAACTTTGAAAAATATTCTTCGATCGTTTTAGGTTGCACTCATTTTAATTACTTCAAAGACACGATGAGAAAAATTTTACCTGACAATGTGAAATTTGTTGATGGCAATGAAGGAACATTGAAAGAGTTGATGAGAAGAGCAAATTTATCACCGACGATCGATCAAAAAATTTCTGCGCCTGAAATTAAATTTTATTTTTCAAAGCGTGAGATTGTCGAAACGGATCAACTTGAACGAATAAAAATTTATCTTCAACGCCTGGACGAAATGTATATAATTTAATCAAATAGCAGGAAATTTTCTGTTAATGCTGAAATAAGATTTAAACATAGGGCTGAAGGCTGAGGGCTGAATGATCTTAGCCCTAACTACGGAGTGATGTTGTTGGCATTTTTCTTAATAGTGCCGAGCGTAATAATAGTAACAATTTTTCTTGTTCATGCACTTGCAGAACGTTTAGGATTTCATATTAAATATTTTTCGCTGATACTTTGCGCCTTTATATCATTTTTAGTAAACGTTGCGGCGATCGAAATGTCAACTTACATTGATCGATGGCATTATATACGGCTTGGAATATTGATTTTAATTGCGTCGATAATAGTAACGATTGTAAATAAAATTCTTGTCAAGCGTGAAAAGTTGCAACCAAAAACTACGCCGATTGAAGATGAAATTGCACTTGCTGAGGCTGAAGCCGAATATCATTCAAATATCATTGAGATCAAAAAAGTTGACGATCAAAAATCAGCTGATAATGTTGAAACTAAAATTGAAGAGCCTGCAAAGATCACAGAGTCGATCGACGACAAAAAATCTGATAAAATCGTTGAGAGTCCGAAAGTTGATAAAATTGATAAAGCCGCTGAAGTCAAAAAGCCTGTTAAAGTGATTGATAAGCCTGCTGACGATAAAAAAATTTCTGATAAACCTGCTGAAAATAAAATCGACAAGCCGTCAAAAGTCAATCTATTTGATAAACCTGTTGAGGTTAAGAAAGATGATCAGCCAACGGAAAATAAATCAACTGATAAATTAACTGATAAGATTGATAAAGTTGACGATAACAAGAAATCAGAAGTTAAAAGGATTCGTCCGGGACCGGCTAAAGTCAACAAGCCTCAAGCTAAAGTTGACGACAAAACTCAAGCTGAAAATCTCAAATTGATTAACGCTCATCTTGATACGCTTGATGATATTCTTGATTATGCTTATTCTCAGAAGTCGAAAGGCGATCTTAATCAGGCGATACTTGCTTATCAAAAAGCATTGGAACGCTATAAAAATGACGAATATGCACCATTTATTGCGATCGATCTCGGAAACATTTACAAAGAACAAGCGGAATATACAAAAGTGATAACGACTTACGAAGAAGCACTAAAATTACCGGCGGTAATTAGAAGTACAGCAACACGAAAAGAATTTACAAAAAATCTTTCGTATATTAAAATAGTTCAATCAGTCTTGTTGAGACATAGAGCTTTGACAATGCCATTTAGTAAAATTCCTATTCAATATTTACAAGAAATTGAAACGGAATTTAAAGCGGCGCAGCTTAATGATTCGACAGTAAAAAATAAATTTTGAATTTAAGGGCGGCGGGCGGGAAAAATTCGATAAAATCAAATTTGTAAATCTAATTAATGGAGGAATTATTTATGAAGAAATCCGTAGAAATTTTGGGCTTGCCGGTTATCAGCATAACCGAAGGACGCGAACTCGGCATGAGCAAAACGCTTTTGATCGATGCAAAAAATGGTTTAGTCGCAGCCATTACCATTGAAGACGAAGATTGGTATCGCGGCGTTAAACTCATCCCATATGAGTCAGTAATTGCTATCGGTGATGATGCCGTGACAATTACACACAGCGAAAATATTTTGAAACTTGACGAAGCCGGAGACTATGAAACTCTGCTTGATGAAAATATTCGTGTTATCGGAACGAAAGCGATCACCAAAAATGGTACGATTCAAGGTAAAATTACTGAACTTTTTATTGGCGACGACGGTAAGATCGAAAAATGTGAAATAACTGCACCGGATGGCACAACAAGCGAAGTTACTTCAGATCAAATTTCGATTTTTGGTAAACAGGTAACTGTTATCGATCCTGATTCGGAAAAAAAAACTGAATTTATAGGGACATCTGCGCCTAATTCAGAACTATATTCAGCACAAGAGACAGCGATCGAATCTTCGCCGGAGCCTGTACAAACGGCATCAGAGGCGGAGACGATCGCTGTTGCTGTTGAAACACCTGTCGAAGTTCCAACACCGATCGCTGAACAAGTTGCTGAACCTGTTGAGGATATTCAATCTGTTGAAGAGTCACCGGCGGCTGAAATGTCCATTGATCAACCTATAGCAGAATCAACCGCAGAAATGACAACTGAAGAAGTTCCACAAGTCGAAACGCCGATTGAAACGCCTAGCGAATCAGCAGCAGAGACAATCACTGAACAACCCGTTGAACAACCTTATGAGCCGCCGATCGATCCAGTGCCTGAAACAGCGGCAGTTGAAGAAGTTGCAACACCTGAAACGACGATTGATCAACCGATCGCCGAATCAACACCAGCTGAAGAATTACCAAATGAAACAGTTGCTGAAATTCCAACTGAACAACCTATTGAAACGCCTGTTGAGCCTGCTGAAATTCCGCAAGTTGAAACGCCGATCGAATCAGTAACTGAACCGATCGCCGAACAAGTTGCTGAACAAGTCGCAGAAGCACGTGCAGAGAATGAGACACCGGAAATATCAGCGGCAATGGCTGAATCTGAAATACCTGCTGATGTACTTGCAGCAATGGCGGCTGAAGCTCCGGCTGAAGAAAGTCCTGTTGAAGTTCCGAGTGAATCAGTAACTGAAACTGTGCCGGAAGTTCCAAGTAATGAACCTGTTGCAGAAATTCCTAATGTTGATGTTCCAGTTGAAACGCCTGCTGAAATTCCACAAGTCGAAACGCCGATCGAATCGACACCTGAACCGGTTGCAGAAGTACCAGCTACTGAACCTGTAAACGAGCCTGAGCCGGTTGCTGATATTCAATCTGTTCCAGAAGTTCCAGCTGAACAACCTGCAATGGATTTGCCTTTGCCGGAAGTTCCGCCGGAATTTGTAACACCTGAACCGCCTTCAGAAGTCGTCAATGAACCTGTTGCAGAGGCAATGCCAGAGCCGATCGCTGAAACACCTGTTGAAATTCCTACATCTGAATCAGTTACAGATATTCCGCCTGTTGAAACAACGATTGAAACGCCTGCAGATCAACCGGCAATTGAAACAGCCTCAGCACAAGTTGAATTGCCAATACCAGAGGTTGAACCGGTCGCAGAAACTCCAGTTGAACCTGCACCTATACCAGAACCAACGCCGGTAGTTGAGTCCGTACCAGAACCGATGCCACCTGCGCCTGAACCTGTTCCAGAAACACCTATCGCTCCTCAACCTCAACCGTCAGCAGAGCCTGACGATTCACAGAAAGTAAAAATGACTCAACAGGCTGAAGCATTACGTGCGGCACTCAAAAAAGCTATGAGCAATCAAGCTAAAGCTAAAGCCGCTGCTACAAAGCCTAATGCAGTGCCACAAGAAGACGACACAAAAAAAGCCGCTGAAAAAGCGACTGATGAACGCCATCGCAGATTTTTATTAGGCAAAAAGGCTTTGAAAACAATTACAACGGATAATGGAATTGTTATCGTTGAGGCAGGCGCAGATATTACCGAAGAAGTTCTTCAAAAGGCTAAACTTGCAAATAAATTTATCGATCTTTCTATGAACGTTCAATGAAATGTAAGAACTTATAAAAAAACGCTGTCGAGTTTTAAAAACTTTTCAGCGTTATTTTTTTCAATGTCTTGACGATTAAATTAAAAAATTTTCTACAATAAAGTTAATTTTGTAAGTGAGGTGATCAAATTGAAAATTGTTATTGCGATTGATTCTTTTAAAGGAAGTTTAACTTCAATCGACGCAGCAAATGTTACAGCGTCAGCGATCAAAAAACTTTTCGGCGATAAAGTTACGATCAAAAAATTTCCGCTTGCTGATGGCGGTGAAGGAACAGTTGACGCTTTGACGAGTGGTCTCGGCGGTGAAATTATTAATACTGAAGTTATAGGTCCGCTCGGTGAAAAAATCTTGAGTCGTTACGGCTTGATCAAGTCAAAAAATACTGCTGTAATTGAAATGGCTGATGCAGCAGGATTAAATCTTGTTCCTGAACATTTACGAAATCCGCTGAAAACTACAACTTATGGTCTCGGCGAATTGATCATTAATGCTGTTAATAAAGGTTGCCGTGAATTTATAATCGGTATTGGTGGAAGTGCAACTAATGATTGTGGTTTAGGAATGCTTTCGGCACTCGGTGTAAAATTTTTTGATTCTGATCAAAAATCTGTTTCGATCTTCGGCGCAGATTTAAAAAATATTTCAACGATCGATCTTTCGACGATTAATCCTTTGATTAAAGAATGTAAATTTAAAATTGCCTGCGATGTTAAAAATCCACTTTACGGTGAAAATGGTTGTTCAGTGATCTATGCTCCTCAAAAAGGTGCTACGCCTGAAATTGTTATCGAAATGGATCGTTATATTAAACATTTTGCTGATATTGTCAAAACTCAATTAAATTTAACCGGTGCAGAAGTTGAAGGTGCAGGCGCAGCCGGTGGACTCGGTTATGCTTTTCATATATTTTTAAATGCAACGCTTGAGCCCGGCATTGATCTAATTTTGAATGCTATAAATATCAAAGATGATTTGAAAAATGCTGACATTTTGATCACCGGTGAAGGTCGACTTGATTCACAGACGATTATGGGCAAAGCTCCGATCGGTGTTGCTAAACTTGCAAAAAAAATCAATCCGAATATCAAAGTGATCGCTGTCTGCGGCTGTGCAAATGAAGATGCTGAAATTGTTAATGATCACGGAATCGACGCTTATTTTCCAATTCTTCACAAAGCAATTAGTGTTAATGAGGCAATGGAAATTTCGACAGCTAAAAAAAATTTATCTCAAACGATCACGCAGATTTTTAGATTGTTAAATTTAGGTGATAAAAATGAATAGAAGAGATTTTTTAAAATATTT
>JAFUZV010000161.1 GCA_017476425.1 Selenomonadaceae bacterium | reverse complement strand
TTCCCACAACCTGTTAATATCACTGTTAATAAGACTGCTGACAAAATTACCTTCTTCATTTTTCAATCCTCAAACTAACTATTAATTGTCAAATTGTTAATTCCACTATTATTAATATTTACTGACTTGTCAACGTTAATTGCCCCATTCAGTTTTTCATAATTCTCTATGTCTTGGTCTAAAAAAAATTCCATTTGCATTGCTATTGATCGCTTATTCATCTTTGCTATCACCTTCAATTTTTCATAATTCGATTCTTGCAATCTCAATGTAAACTGCCTTTTATCCGTTGACATATTGATCCCTCCATTTCTAAATTCATTTTGCCTTCATTATAAATTATTCAGATTTTTTTTGCAATAGTTTTTATTCTTTTTTTATTGACAACATATTAAATTCATTTTAAAATATAAATAAATGGAGTGATTCACTTTGAACGAAAAAGAAATTTTAAAAATTCAAAAAGAAAATGTATCAATCAGAATACCTTCAAACATTAATAAGCAACTCACTAACTACGTTGCTATGCTCGGTATGACTAAAAACGCTTTCATTCTCAATTTGATTTATCAAGAACTCAACAAAGAATCTCAAAAAAACAATAACAACGAAAATTCTAATTAACTTTTTAATTTCAAGGAGGCTTTCACTTATGGATACTACTATTCAAAATACTTTGCAGGTTTTCACTAATGAAACCATCGGTGCTAATATTCGTGTCATTATGCAAAATGGTGAACTTTTCTTTGTTGCTAATGATGTTTGCAGTGCGCTTGACATTTCAAATTCACGTGACGCACTTTCAAGACTTGACAACGATGAAAAGGATGTCGTTTCAACCGACACCCTTGGCGGAAAACAAAGTATGAACGTTGTCAATGAGTCTGGTCTTTATACTTTGATTCTTGGCAGCCGTAAACCTTCAGCTAAACAATTTAAGCGTTGGATCACTCACGACGTTATCCCTTCTATTCGTAAATTCGGATTTTATTCTTTCGTTAAACGTCAACCGGTCGGTGATGATTATACTTTCGACACCTTTATGCGTACTATCAAGGTCGGCGATCACGTCTGCGTCCCTACGTCGAAAGATATTTTTGCTATCGGTGAACTCGCTCAATCTATCGCCGCTGTTTATCAAATTGATTATGATATTGCTTTGCTTTGCGCAACTGATATGGTTAATCTCAAATGGAAAACGCTTGACGGTCTGCAAAACGCACTTGTCAAGCGTATGAAATATTCTAATTCTTTTCTTGATGATTAAAGAGGTGATATTAATGCTTTCAGATCGTGCAAATTCATTCGATGAAAATGATTTTATGATCAAATTTCAACATTTCACCGATCAATTTAACTATAAATGTATTGCCGCTGTCTTTATGCCTCTTAATGATTATGTTTCTACAGGTGTTATGACTAATGGCAGCATTGCTGAATTAAGTATCTTGTTAGCTGATATTATTCAAAATATCGCCCAAAAAAATGATACTACTGAAGATGTTGTATTGAAAGTCTTAATTAAAACTATGGAACTCAAAAAGGAACTTGAAGGATGAGAAATATTAAATTCCGTGCTAAAGATGT
>JAFUZV010000160.1 GCA_017476425.1 Selenomonadaceae bacterium | reverse complement strand
TCAAGGATTTATGCACTAAAAAGATTGTTGGTTATTCAGTTTCTAATAGAATTGATTCTAAACTTGTTTGTGAGGCTCTTAAAATGGCGATAAATCGTCAAAAACCATCTGATAATCTCATCTTTCATTCCGATCGCGGCTCTCAATATTCTTCCTATGCCTTCAGGAAGTTACTGGCTATCAATAATATTAAACAAAGTATGTCACGTAAGGGCAATCCTTATGATAACGCCGTTGCTGAGAATTTCTTTAGCTGCTTGAAGTGCGAATTTACTTTCTTCTAAGAGTTCAGAACTAGAAGTGAGGCTAAAACTGCCATCTTCCGTTACATTGAGGCTTATTACAATCTCATTCGCCCTCATAGTGCTCTTAATTGGCTCTCTCCCTTTGTTTTTGTGCATTCTTTTAAAATTTGAAGTATCTCTATGATTTACTTGTTTTTTTTAAGAAAAAACTGTCCTTTAAATCGAGAAGGGCTCAATCTCTAATTAAAGAATCGTTTGGCTTTCACCGTTTTAATATTAAAAAAATCAAATCAACATTAAAAATTTTCATTAGTTCTTGCAAAACTGAATTTTGTCTGATATAATCGTTAAAACTTTATAGGAGGTTGATAACAGAATGATCAAATTAGAGAAGAAACAAGTTAAAATCATCAGCATACTTATTGCGCTGGTGTTTATTGGTAGTGTTGTAGCGATAGCACTTACTCAAAGCGGTGGTCTTGCAAGTGCCGCTGATAAAGGTGCAGTTGGTGTTATTGATTATCGTCAAGTAACTGGACAGCATCCGGATCGTCAATCGCTTGAAACTCAAATGCAAGCCGCAGTTGAAGAAGTCAAAAAAGAATTTGATGAAAAATCCGCAGGAATGAATGATCAAGAGAAAGCAGATTATTATCAACAATGTCAACAAAGATTGATGAAGAAACAACAAGATTTGCTTGAGCCGTTGGAGCAGTCTATCAAAGACGCAGTAAAAAAAGTAGCTGAAACAAAAGGCTTAGGTGTAGTAATTGAGAAAAGCGCAGTTGTTTATGGCGGACAAGACATCACTCAAGACGTATTAGGCAAATTGCAGAAGAAATAAATTAACGGCAAGGTTAGGTGATAAGGCTCAGGAAGCAGAAAAATAAATTGCGCCTGCAGTCTTTGAATCTAGCCTTTAATTTTTTGACGAATTATGAGAAAAAAATTTTTGATTGGAATGTTGACGGCTTTTATCACAGCAGTCGGCGTTGGAGGATACAATTATTTTAATTCTGAAGAGCCGCCTCAACCAAAAATTAAATCTGAAAAGAATTTTGAGATCGCTAATGGCATTGGAATAATCAATTTTGAACGCTTGCAGGAATATTTTGGTGACGGCGATAGATTAAATGAATTGCAAGAACGTGAAGAACGTTTGCAGATCGAATTAATGAATGCAATGAAACCGATCATAATAACGCCGCCGCAAATTGAAGAAAAACCTTTTGACGATTCGATCTGGCAAAAGAATGCACAAACGATCATAAGTCAAGCGGCAGAAATTGAAACTCGCAAGAAGAAAGCCGCTGAAGATTATCGAAAGGCAACTGAAGCGGAATATTTAAAAAAGCGTGATGAACTCAACAACAAATTTTTAAATGAACTCTTAAATATCGATCTGAAATTAAGAGACAGCGATGTATTGAGATTGACGGCAGAAGAGATTAAAGAATTGCAGAATCGACAGAATGAAATTAGAATTGAAAGAAATCAAGTACAGCGTGAATTAATCGAACAGTGGACACAAGAAATTTACACTCACGCCGAAGAGGCGATCAAAGATGATGTTGAACGTTTAAGAGTGCAAGCCGCAGAATCACAAGCAAGAATCACTGAAGAGGCTAAACGAAGTCAATTAGCAGCACAAGAAAGAAATAAAATGCAAATGGAACAAGCACAAAAAGAAATGATCGCACGTCAAGAAAATCGACAATTTTTAATTGCGAGTTTGCAAGAAGTAAGGAATGAACAAGAAGAGATTGAAAATAAATTATTTGACAAGATCGGCGATCTGACTGCGAAATTAGCAGTGATTCACAAATTGAAATTGATCTTAATGACGAGAGATTTAAGAGTTGACGAAAAAGTTTATAAAATTGATTTTGCTAACGATTTAACGATTGAAAATGTGTCGGCATTCCCAAAATCAGAGGATACAGAAAAGATCAGTACAACCGGCGCAGGATTAGTAGCAGTGAATGATGCGATCGATTTAACTGATGAATTGATTGAAGAGTTGAAAAAACAAGCACTCTTTGAAAAATAATTTTGAAAGAAGTGAAATTTATGATGAAAAAATTTTTATTGATAGCAACAATTTTAATGACAATGTTAATCAGCGGCTGCGGTGAAGTAAATATCGGTTACGTTGACGGTGAAAAGTTAATGGATACGCCGCAATTGAAGACGATCAGAGATGAAGGTGAAAAGAAATTACAAGAAGCTGAAGAAGCGGCGATAGCAGAATTGACAGCAAAAGAGAATGCAACTGACGAAGAAAAGCAACAAGCACAATTAGAAACACAGCGAAAGTTAATGGGCATTCAACAGGCTTATGCGTCGCAGTTAAAGCAGAAATTAGATGCGGCACTTGCAGACATTGTTAAAAGCAAAAATGTTGACGTAGTGATCGACAGCTCGGAAAGTCAAAAGATCGTTTTTGAAGGCGGAATTGATCTGACTGATGAAGTTGTTAAAAAATTGCAGTGATTTTTTGGAGATGATGATTTGGAGAAGAGTTTAAAAGAAATTTCTGATCTTGTCGGTGGAAAAATTTCGCCGGAATATGAAAGCGTAATGATCAATGGACTTGAAAATATTGAAGGTGCAAGAAAAGGCGATCTGATCTTTGCGGTTGATCCACATATTGAAGAGGCTAAACAGTCGAAAGCCTCAGCGGTGATCTTGCCGTTGAATGTTGAAAATTTTCCGTTGCCGTCAATTCACGTTGACGATCCGAGAGCTGCCTTTGCAAAACTTATGAATATTTTTATGCCGAAATTAGAGATCAAGCCCGGCGTTAGTGATAAAGCACATATCGGTGAAAATGTTAAACTTGCTGACGATGTAACGATAATGCCTTTTGCCGTCGTTGATGATAATGCAGAGATTGAAAGCGGCGTTGTAATTTATCCTCACGTTTACATTGGTCAATATGCAAAAATCGATCAAAACACGATCATTTATTCAAATGTAACGATCAGAGAGTATTGTCGTGTTGGAAAAAATTGTGTAATTCACGCTTCAACGGTGATCGGTTCTGACGGTTTTGGATTCACTACAAAAAATGGTATTCATACAAAAGTGCCTCAAGTTGGAAATGTAGTTATTCAAGATGACGTTGAGATCGGTGCTAATGTTGGAATTGATCGTGCGGCAATGGGATCAACGGTGATCGGTCACGGTACGAAAATTGATAATCTTGTTCATATCGGTCATAATTGCAAGATCGGCGCAAATTGTTTGATTGTTGCACAAACGGGCTTGAGTGGCTCAACGATCGTTGGTGATAATGTTACTTTCGGCGGACAAGTTGGAACTAGTGGACATCTTACGATCGGATCAAATTCAATCTTTGCCGCAAGAACCGGAATATCAAAATCAATGCCGGAAAATTCTTTTTGCGCAGGTTTTCCCATTCAATCTCACGCTGATTGGCTTAAAACTCAAGCGGCACTTAGACAACTGCCGGAGATTATAAAAAAATTTCGTAAGATCGAAAGCGAATTAAAAAAATGATCAAAAAAATTCAGCAGACGGAAAAATTTTTTTAAGCCGCCTGCTATTTCTTTAGTTAAATGTATATTTGTATACTTATAACAAAATTATCGACAAAACTTTTTAACTATGATATATTTGTTATAGTTTTCAGAAAAAATTTTTTTAAGGAAGTGTAATTATGTCAGACTTACTTTACACGATCAAAGCTAATACTCCGAAAGAAGAAATTATTAAACAACTTAGAGAACACCCGGAAATTAAATTTGTTTCGCTTGTTGGTATTGATATGGCGGGCAATGATACTGACGAAAAAATCCCGATGAGAATTTTTTTGAAGGATATGGACGAATTTTTTGCAGGTTCCGCAGTGCAAACTGACGGATCAAGCGTCGTTTTGCCGGGTATTGCAACGCTTAACAATGCAAAAGTTGATATGCCGATCGATCCTAATGTCAACTGGTTTGTAGATTATAATTTTGAACACTACGACGAAGAAACTAATCGACCTGTCGGAACTTTACGCATTCCAAGTTTTCTGATTCACGAAGGTAAACGCGTTGATGCTCGTGCTGTTTTAACTGATACGCTTTCTTATGTTAAGAAGGAACTGATTGATCTCTTAAATAAAAATCCCGAAATTTCCGGGCTTGATCTCAACGGTTCAGAAGTAACTGATATTAGTTTTACATCTGCAACTGAATTGGAATTTTGGGTTAAAACTCCACGTGAAGAAGCGATCATTGAAGAGATGAGTGCATCGCAGGTTATGCAGGAGCAATATTGGCAGAGGACTCACGGAGCTGTTCGCTGTGCTCTTGAACAGTGCGTTCTTGATCTTGATAAATACGGCTTGAATGTTGAAATGGGTCACAAAGAAGTTGGCGGCTTGAAAGCACAGATCGACGACAGCGGACATATGACTCACGTTTGTGAACAGCTTGAGATCGATTGGCGATTTGCTGATGCAGTGCAAGCCGCTGATAATGAAATGTTCGTTAGGACGATCGTTAAAGAAATTTTCCGTGCAAATGGTTTAGAAGTTTCATTTAAAGCTAAGCCGATGATCGGACTTGCCGGCAATGGTGAACATACTCACATTGGATTAGCGGCGATCACTTCTGACGGTAAAATTCATAATCTCTTCGCTGCGAAAAATCCAGAAATTGATTTTATGAGTGCGATCGGTTACGGCGCAATTATGGGCTTGTTGAAGAATTATGAAGTCATTAATCCATTTGTAAGTGCGACGAATGATTCACTTAACAGATTAAAGCCGGGTTTTGAAGCTCCTGTTTGTATCGTTACAAGTTTAGGTCATACTCCAAAAATTCCTTCACGTAACAGAACAATCTTAGCAGGCTTGATTCGTGATCTCAAAAATCCTATGGCAACACGTTTTGAACTTCGTGCCTGCAATCCTTATACAAATACTTATCTTGTACTTGCGGCGGTTTATTCAGCAGTGCTTGACGGTATCAAAGCGACGATCAAAAAATCAACCGATGAACTTTTGAATGAACTTAGCAAAAAAGCCGGTGACGAAGGATTTTATCTTGAAAAAGATCGTGCTTATCGCAGTGAAGAAGATGTATTTGAAGATTATACTGCTGAAGAACGTGATAAATTATTTGGAGCACCACCGGCAACTGTTTGGGAAAATATGCAGGCGTTTGATAAATATCCTGATAAAGTTTCAGTTATTACAAGCGGCGGAGCATTGAGAGATCAAATTATCAATGCTTTTAAAGATGGTGCGTTGTTGAGATGGAAAACTGAAATTATTGCAAGAATTTTGCCGGAGATGAGAAAAATTGTCCGTCGTGCTCATAAGATCGAATCTGATTACAGAACGGATCAAGATTCTTATAACTGGAATAAAATTAAATCTCTTCGTGAAATTCTTGCTAAAGATTCGATTGATGAAAAATCGATCTTTACTCAACTGATCAATGCACTTAACAGCGGAAATTATTCCGAAGCGTCGAAATTACAAGTTGAAGTTTACGAAAAGATCGAAGAATTGAAATCACTTTATGATGCTTACGAAAAAAATATGATCTAAGATCACAAAAATTTTTTTAAAAGCGTTGACAAAAATAAATTTGTTTGATATACTTTCAACTGTCAGCAACGACTGACATAAAAATTCCTCGATAGCTCAGTCGGTAGAGCACCTGACTGTTAATCAGGGAGTCGCTGGTTCGAGTCCAGCTCGGGGAGCCACTTCTTTGTAAATAACAAGCCGCGATTTCGATCGTGGCTTTTTGCGTTGCATCAATAAAAAATTTTTTGCTGAATAAATTTCAAGTCTCTATATTTCGCTGAATTATTTTCAATCAGATAAATTATTTCACGGCGGATCAAATTAATTTCATCACCAACAACAGGCTGACCGATCAAATAGCCGTTACTATCAACAAAAAAAGTTGTCGGCGCATTCGTCACCGTCGAAAGAAAGTTATAAAAATTATCGTTGACTCTCAAGTTTATAAATTCACTTGGAAGATCAGCGATAATTTTTTTTGCACTATTCAATTTTTCATCGTCATTAGATTTAACGTCACCAACTAATCCAACGATCGCAATGTCAGCAAATTCATCATTGAGGCTTGAAAATTTTGAAAGTAAATTTATACACGTTTGAGAATTTACCCAGAGATTTACAACGGTTAATTTATGATCGGAAAAAATTTTTTCACTAAATTCATTGCCGTTGAGATCAGTTGTCTTGAAAGCCGGAAATTTTTTATTAGGAGCGTTGACAATTTTATAAATCGTGATCAATTCTTCCATAACGTGATCGACATTGCGATAATAATGAAAATTTTCACCGGCATTTTCAGCAGTCATATAATCACGCTGCATTTCACCATAACCATTTTTAACGACGAGATAATAAAATGCTTTTCGCTTGTAGTCTTCGGCGGCGGTGTCATTTCCCTTTTCGGCGTAAACTAATTTATTTTCAGCGTGATCACTTGTAAATCCAAAAAGTATATGTAAAGCGATCGTCTTGCCACGTCTAGGCAAAAGTGAATCATCAGCAATATTGATCGGATAAAGTTCAAAATGATCGTCAACAGGTACAAGCACTAACAACAGCGGAAAAAATTCCTCGCCGTCAATCTCAAGCGTTGAATCTTGTGAAGGCATTGCAATAGGATAAGCTCCGTCAGCTAATGGGATCGCTTGATTATCCTTGATATAACAGATCGAATCACTCGGCAAAATTTCTTCGTGATAGCCGTTGCCTTCTTCCTTATGACTAAAACCAATTTGAAGATAGCAAACGATCAAGGAAAGAATCAGAAAAAAAGTTACTGCAATAGTATATTTATCAATGTCGTAAGGTTTAAATTTATCAGATTCGATCTTTTCAAGCAATTTCATTAAACGGATCGACGGCGAATTTTTTATTTGTTGTGAATCTGAATTTACAGTCCGAGTGGACCTACCATTTTTGTGCATTCGCTTATGTCCTTCAAAACTGCTTGCTCCGCTTTTCCAAGTACCCAGCCGAGTGTTTTAATTTCGCTGTAGATCATTAGCCGTTGATCACGATTATCTGATCGACTTAAATTTAATTGCTTGTACTGATCTAAACGCAATTTATAACGTGCTGACACTTCTTGAACGTGACGCATTTTTTCCGGCGGCGTATTGTAAGATGCTACTAACTTTGCAATGTCGTCGGAATTTCTCATTTGATCTGATGCCATTTCTTTCACCTCAAAAATTTTTATTTATCGAAAGAAATTATATCAAAAATTTTTTCTTGCAACAAGTTTTCAATCAATCTGAAAATTTTTCCTGCAACAAAAAAAGCAGTCGATTAAACTGCTCTTTATCTTAAATTATTAACTCTTCAAATTAAAAAATAATCACAAAAAATTTTTTAAAGTTCCGGGCGATCACGATTAACAGCAGAATCGTGAATAATTTCTTCAATTCGTTGATCGATCGCTAATTCTTGCTTGTGAAGACTTTCCGCCGTGTTGAATGCCTCAACGCTACCTTCACGAAGTCCTTTAATGTAATAACTCCACGCACTGACAGTTATAGTTGTCGACTCACGGCGCAACTTTGAAAGATAAATTGCACCGTTCGGCGCAGCGATCTCATCAAGTTCCATTTGTCGATTCTGCAAAGTCGGAATGATATTATTTTCAATATACCCTGCAACTCTTTCTTTCTGTTGAGAGTTCATAACGCCGTTTTGTGTTCGTTGAAGTGATACAAAATCATTATGTTGACTCAAAAAAATTTCATTGTAACGATTTACAATTTCACTTGTCGAATCGATATAATCATAAAGTTCTTGACGAAGAATCGGAGCAACAATATCAAGATAATCACGATAATTTGTAATTCCGACAACACGCCAATCACTTGATCCGAGATTAACATTAACACTGCCGACTTTCCATTTACGATTTAAAAAATCAAATTCAAAGCCGCCGAAAGTCCAGCCGGAACTTCCGCCTTTTTGCACTTCAAGTTCAAGAGTAAACGGCGTGCCGGTGTAATCCTCAACAACTTCAAGATCAACTATTGCTTTGTCAACGTCAGTATATTCAACTTTTCCGATAGCAGTTATCGTTGTATGTCTGATCAGACTTCTTTCAAGCAAAAGATCAAAATCAACTCCGAGTTGTCGACCTTTCAAAATTCCATCAGGTAAAGTCCAAACATTATTTTTGATCTTGTAGTCGATCACGTCAACTGCACCTTGTGCGATCTGCGGTCTTATCAAGACATAAAAATTTTCAAACAGCGATCGTTCCCGATCAGAAAGCCGCTTATCATATTTGAAAAGATCGATCGTCAGATCGTCATAAGCCTTAGAAGTAACAGAAACAAGATCGACATAACGATTAAATTCTTCAGAATCGTTGTCGATCAATGCGGCTTTTGCAGTTTTCATTGCATAATCCGGCGTTTTAGTGTAAACTCCGATATATAATAAAAATGAACATACTAATGCAACCAAAATAAACACGACGAAGTAGCGTTCTTGTTGTCGACGCTTTCGCCGTGCCTCGAGTCTCTTTTTCCAAGTATAGTCGTCCATAGAATCTCCTAAAAAATTTATTTTAATTGCCTAATGGCAAGGAATTTTTCATAATAATGATTTACGAGGTGAATTAATTGAAGTGGATAAATCATCAAATAGTAACAGGTTTCATTGTATTTGCTGCGACTGATAATGCTTTGTCAGTTGCAAGTTCAATCGTCGGTGCCGTCATACCCGATCGCGTTGAAGGTGATCCGCCTAAAGAATCAAAAGCATATTGGGAATGGCGCAAACATCATCGCACTTGGTCACATTATCCTGTGATTTATTTTGCATTGCTGGCGGCTTTGTTATTTGCAAAGGACTTAATTATAATTCAAAATCCTATGATCGAGCCGCTGTTTGACGTTGGAATGTACGTTTTGATCGGTGCATTACTTCATATCGCTGAAGATGCAATTTGTGGTAAAGTTCCGCTATTCACACCGACGACGAAATATGGAATAAAATTATTTACAGTTGGATCATTTAAAGAATATTTATTTTCAATAATTATAATTGCAATTTGCCTATTCTCAAGGTTCGGCGATTTTGATCAATTAAAAAATTTTATAATGACTTCAATACAAAAATTTATTTAGTTTTGATCTTGATTTCTTGCCGGTTTAAGTTCGTCATAAATATCAGTATGTAAAAATTCATCTTTGATAACTTGACCATCTTTTGAATAAACTCTGTAAAGCGACGGCGACATATAAGAACCTTCAGTTTCAAGGTGAATGCTTGCGCCGTTAAGATCAGCACGAGTACCAAGAACATAAACAGTTAAAGTTGATCCGTAAGTACTTGAAAGAAGATAAACATTGTGAGCAAGATCATTTCTAAATTTGAAATCAAGTTGACCATCAGCAACGGTAGCATCACGACCTGGAGCAATGTAAGTTGACGGCGCATAATGTGCTACTCTTTCAGTCGGTGTAAGTCCGGCAAGCAATACAGCATTATAAAGTGTCGAACTGACTTGACAAACTCCACCGCCGACATCAATATCCGGGCGACCGTTTATAATAACGCCTGCATTTTGATAACCTGCTGAATAAGTTCGTTCACCAACAGTAGTATTAAATGAAAATGTCCAACTAGGTTTAACAAGTTTATCATTTAAAGCATCAGCGGCAAGCGCAATATTATCACCACGAGCACCCCAACTAAAACTTGTACTATATTGACCTAAGATCGTATCAATCGGCAAAACATCTTCAGTTGTAACATATGGCAGAATATCTTCCGGAGTAAGTTCAATATTATTCGGCAATTTTAATTTTGTAAGTGGATCTTTCAAAGACGCGGCGATTTTCTCCGTGTCTAATTTTTTGCCGATAATTCCGGCGAATTTTTGCACGTTACCATTTGCATCAAGCGTACAATAAGCATTAACCGGCTGCCTATTGACTTGTGCAGCGATCGCATTTAATTTTTCATTAAGTAGATTTTCATCATAATTTGCTGTCAAGACAACATTGCGACCGTTGAGTGCACATTTAATTTGATCTTCCATATTAGTGACAGCACTGTTGCTACTTCGTCCATAATTGAAGGCTTGATTAGTTGCGTCGTCGATATTAGCTTTGAGATTGATCTCCTCCGGCGTGATTGAAAATGTCTGTTCACCGTAAGAGAATTTCAACGGTCTTGATTTTTCAGCGGCGAGTTTTTCAAAATGTTTTCGAGTGCCGGTTTCACTCAAGCCGGATATTTCGATGCCTTCTGACTTAACGCCTAAAATTACCCGATCACTATCAGTAACGGATTTTGAAATTGAAAAAGCTGTTACGCCTGCAATCGTTAATGTGGCAGCGGTTGCGGCGGAAGCAACTTTTATTGAAAATAGAGACTTCCAATCAAACGCTTCTGCTTTTGCACTTTGCATTGTCATTTCCTTTCTTAAAAATATTTTTTGCTGATAATAATATAGCAAGGTTGTTTGAAAAAACTTTGAAAAGATAAAAATTTTTACTTGAATATAATAGCAACGAAATTTTTTAAAGTCAAATTTTTTTGTTCGAGGCATTAAAGAGAATAAAATTTTATAAATTGTGATCGATCAATAAAAAACTTTTTGATCAAAATTTTTTCTTCAACTCAAAAGAATTTTTTTAAAAGAATTTTTTTATTTGATCAGAAAAAAGTTTATTTCAATTTCAAAATCAAAAAATTATCTTACAAAAAAGGAAATTGAAATTAAATATTGAATATACATTTTCACGGAGGCAAAAGAAAGATGCTTGATAAAGGAGAATTAGAAGAATTTACAAATAAAGTTCGAGACAATTCAGATATTCTAACAGTTATTTCAAAATATGTTGCACTCAAAAGACGTGGCAGTCAATATTGGGGATGTTGTCCATTTCATAATGAAAAGACACCGTCATTTACTGTTAGCCCCGAAAAAGGTTTTTTTTATTGCTTCGGCTGTCATATCGGCGGAAATATTTTTAGATTCATTTCACTCATTGAACATATTACTTATTTTGAAGCAGTTAAGTTACAGGCTGAACGTTTGAATATTCCTTTACCAACTTCAAATCAAAATAAAACGCCTTCCGAGTTGAAATTAGATCAACAGAAAAAAGATTTATATGAGATCAACACTTTAGCTAAAAATTTCTTTCATAGCTGTTTAGTCAATACTCAATATGGTGAAGTCGGCAGGAAATATTTAAAATTACGTGGAATAACAGACGAGGCGATAAAAGATTTTGAAATTGGATTTGCGCCGGATTCGTGGAATGCACTTTCTAAAGCACTTATCAAAAAGAAAGGCAAAACTTCCGAACAATTAATTATGGCGGGTCTTGCAAAGTTAAAAAAAAATGGTTTAGATATTTACGATAATTTTAGAAATAGAGTAATGATACCGATTGTTGATATTAATGGTAAAGTTGTTGGTTTTGGCGGCAGAATTTTAGATGAGCAAAAAAGTTTTGTAAATCAGAATAATTTTGAAGTACCAAAATATTTAAATTCGCCGGAAACTTTGATCTTCAATAAAAAAAATTTGCTTTTCGGTTTAAATAAAGCATTGCCGGAAATTCGCAATTTAGGTTATGTGATAATCGTTGAAGGTTATATGGACGTTATATCAGTTTATAGTGCCGGGATCAAAAATGTCGTTGCAAGTTTAGGGACTGCATTTACTGAAGAGCAGGCAAAACTTTTATCGAGATTCACGCAGAAAATTATATTCTGTTACGATAATGACGCTGCCGGGCAAAAGGCTACTATGAGAGCGTTGGAAATTTTTTTAAATCCCGGTGCAGAAATAAAAATTGTTGTTGTGCCGGACGCTAAAGACCCTGATGAATATATTCATAAAAATGGCGCAGAAAGTTTTAGGAATCTCTTAAGTAAAGCGTTATCCATGATCGATTATCAAATTCAATATTCACTTAAGACAACTGAACATATGACGCTTGAAGGTAAAATTAACGCACTTAGAAAAATTTTGCCATTCTTCGTTAAGATCAAAGATTTTACAATGCAGAGTGAATATAGAAAGCGAATTGCTAAAGAATTAATGTTAGAAGAAGATATTATCATTGCAGAGACAAAAAAATTTTTAGAAAATCCTATTCAACAAATTACACCGATTGAAAATGTTCCAAAACCCGTAAAAAAATTGAGTTCGCTTGATGAATTACAACTCACGGCAGGACGAATGATCTTAAATATGGCGTGGTATGAAACAGACACTTTACAATATGCAATTTCGGTTCTTAAGATTGAGGCATTCGCAAAAGTTCATCAAGAAATTATTCATTATCTAAAAAACTGTATTGAAAAAAATCAATCTCCAAGTGATATAACAGCTAGTCAATATTTGAATGACGAGGCAATATCTGAAATTTCTAATCTGCTGATAGAAGGAAATAATTTTGCAGAAGAAGAAAAATCTCAAGCATATGCTGAGTCAATCAAAACGCTTAAATCAATTATGATTAAAAAAAATTATGCAAAGATCATTGAAGAAATAAAATCACTTGAAAAATATGATTCAAATTTTGCAGATAATCCTGAATATATACAGAAAGTAAATAAATCACTTGAATTAAAGAGGGAACTTAATAAATTAACAAAATGATTAATTCAAATTATAGAGGAGGCCGCTGTATGACAGAAGAAAATAAAAGGATGAATGTATTTGAGGAAAATATAAGCCATAGTTCGCAGATAGTGGCCAACTTATTGAGAAAAGGTCAACTAAACGGCGGTATAATTACTTACGGTGAATTAGCAGAAGCATTGCAAAATCAAGAATTAACGCCGGATTATGTTGAAGAATTGTATGAGACATTCAGTCAAACCGGAATAAAACTAGTTGACGGTGATGAAGGTAGCAAGTCACTTGATGATATTGATGATTCTGATTTTAATGAAGAGTTGGCGAAAGCTGAAGAAGACGTTAATATTTCAGTTGAAGACCTTGACGACATTGCAAGCGATGCTACATTAACTGCGGCTGATGGTGTAAAGTCGGCTGAAGAGATCGATTTAACTGTTCCTGAAGGTGTAACGATTGATGATCCGGTTAGAATGTATCTAAAAGAGATCGGCAGAGTTCCACTTTTAACGGCGCAGCAAGAAGTTGATCTTGCAAAGAGAATGAAAGCCGGCGATGAAGATGCACAAAAGCAGCTTGCAGAAGCAAATTTGCGTTTAGTAGTAAGCATTGCAAAGCGTTATGTTGGTCGCGGAATGCTCTTTCTTGATCTGATTCAAGAAGGCAATTTAGGTTTGATCAAAGCCGTTGAAAAATTTGACTATACTAAAGGTTACAAGTTCAGTACTTATGCAACGTGGTGGATTCGTCAAGCAATAACAAGAGCGATCGCCGATCAAGCAAGGACAATCAGAATACCTGTTCATATGGTTGAGACGATCAACAAATTGATTCGTGTTTCAAGAAATCTTTTGCAGAAATTAGGACGTGATCCAACAGCTGAAGAGATCGCCGAAGAAATGGACGTTAGTGTTGATCGTGTTCGTGAGATTATGAAGATCGCACAAGAACCGGTATCACTTGAAACGCCGATCGGTGAAGAAGAAGATTCTAATCTTGGTGACTTCATTGAAGATCAAGAAGCACCTGCACCGGCAGAACAAGCATCATTTTTACTCTTGAAAGAACAATTAGAAGAAGTTTTGCAAACATTAACGCCGAGAGAAACAAGAGTATTAAGGTTGAGATTTGGACTTGACGACGGCAAAGCAAGAACGCTTGAGGAAGTCGGACAAAGTTTTGGCGTAACACGTGAAAGAATCCGTCAAATTGAAGCGAAAGCATTAAGAAAACTTCGTCATCCTTCACGCAGTAAAAAATTGAAAGATTTTCTAGATTAATTTAAAAATAAAATAGCCGATACATTCAAAAATGTTTGTATCGGTTATTTTTTTAATTCAGAATGTAGAATGCAGAATGTAGAATTTAAAATAAAATTCTCAGCCTTCAGCCCTCAGCCTTTAGCCCTAATTTAAGAGGCGATTTTATCACCAGTTCGATACATTTTGATCGGCTCAGGATTATCTTCAATGCTCCAAACTCCACAAGGACAAACTCCGGCGCAAATTCCACAACCTATGCAACGATTAGGATCGCTTGCGTAAGTCCAAGAACCGTCTGGATTTTCAATTCTATTAATCGCTTTCTCCGGGCAACTCTCAAGACACATTTTACAATCTCTGCAAGTTCCACAACTTACGCAACGAGTATGATCGTCAACTGGATCTTTCAATTCGCAATGATGACATTTCTCAAAATATGCTTTACTTAAACGTTCCGCCGGAATTTTTAATTTTGTCGGAAATGCTTTGAAAGGTTCATTCATCACAAAACGATCAACATAATAAGCCGTCTTTCTTCCGTCACCGATCGCATCAGTTAATCTTCCGGGCTTAATCGTATCGCCGACTGCATAGACACCAGGCAAAATTGATTTATCAGCGTTCGGAATAAGCCACGTATCACGAAATTTTTTTATCGCCGGATCGTCAGGCAAATAATCTAAAATAGGAGCTTCACCGATCGAAACGATAACTTGATCAGCCTCTATAAATCTACCGTCGTTTGAATAAATTCCTTCAGCAGTGATCTTTGTCGTCATAAACGGCCAGATCAATTTTCCGCCAAGACTTTCAATATATTCAATCTCTTTAGCGAATGCCGCCGGTTTTTGAACGTCGATCGCAATTACACTTTCTGCACCCATTTCATAAGCTCCGCGACAAGTATCCATTCCGGAATTTCCACAACCGATCACGACAACTTTTTTACCAACTTTTGGATTTTCACCACGATTAATTTTTTTGAGAAATTCAATTCCCATTGTTAAATGTTCAATGCCTTCCCAATTAAAATATCTCGGCTTGTGTCCACCAGTTGCACAAATTACAGCGTCACTTTCTGATCTGATTTGATTGAATTTCTCACGATCAACTTTGCAATTCGTCACAAATTTCACGCCGATATTTTGAATGCGTTTCAATTCTGATTCTAAAAGTTCGTGACTCAATCTGCCACGTGGAATAACTTGTTCAAGTTTTCCGCCTATTCTTTCTGCGTCATCGTAAACTGTAACATCGTGACCTTTTCTTGCAAGTTGCCACGCCGCACTTAAACCACTGACACCGCCGCCGATCACAGAAATTTTTTTGCCGGTTTTGACTTTCGGCGGCTCAACATTTTCAAACGCAGATTTATAACCGAGTGCACCGATCTGAATAGCTTCATCAATAGTTGCACGTGTACAGCCGTCCATACAAGGATTAGGGCAAACACTGCCACAAACTGATCCCGGAAATGGTGTATATTCTAATTCAAGTTGAAAAGCCTCGTCGAATTTTCCGAGACGAATCAGATCAAAGCGGCGTTGAGTCGGAATACCAGTCGGACAACTAAATTCACAAGGTGCGGCAAATTTTGCATTATCCCAGCTTGGAACTCTCAAACGATATAAGCCGTGACTGATCGTATTATGAACTTCAAAATCATCAACTGCAACGTCAGAAAAAATTCCGCCTTTAACCCATTCACGCATTCTAAAATCTTTAATCGACGGTCGATTATTCGTTAAATTTTGTTTCTCTTCAAATGTCAACGGTGTCAACTTTTTCCATTGCGTCCAATCCGTTAATTCATTTCTCAATTCATTTCTATCAATGTGATTTAAAAATTCATCAAGTCCGCCGTTAATGAAATTAATATCTTCTTCGTTGAGTTCATTGCATTTAATATCTTTTGGATAAGTTGAAATTTTTCCTCTGACGTAAACGACACCGCCGACCATTCCAACGCAAGCACGTTCACCTAAAACGCTGTCAAATTGATCGGAATCAACGCCGCAGACAATCGCTTTACCGCCGCCCATAAATTCAAACGAAAATGATCCTGTATTCTTCAAAATCCAAAGTTCCGGTTCTTCATAAAGCGGATCGTGTTTCATCAATGATCCGCTTCGTGTACCGGCACGTCCGCCGATAAAAATTTTTCCGCCGCTGGAACAATGTCCGGCTGTATCACCGGCATCACCTTTAACGGTAATTATTCCGCCGGCATTAAGCCAGCCAACGTCCGCCGAAGTTGATCCATCAACGATAATTTCAGTGTTCGGAAGACACATTGATCCAACACGTTGACCGGCGTTTGTTACGTGAAATTTTAACGTCTTACCTTCGGGATGCCAAAGCGGACCGCCTATATCGTGTTGACCACTTGCCGCGATCTCAAATTCATTTTCGCCGTTTTGAATTGCTGTGCTAATCTGCAATAACAATTCTTGCGTCGACATTCGATTTTTGCCGTTCATCGTTTCTATCTTAAGCATTCGTCATCTCTCCAATTATTCAGTTCTTTGCAATTCTAACTTCATAAATCTTGCTGACTTCCTCAAAAGCCTTTTGGACTTCTGAATCTATATCAACGTGCGAAATAAAATTTTTTCCTTGAGGACCATAACCATTTCGATCATCTGTCAAGCGTGGAATTTCACCGAGTAATAAACTTACATAGCGATCAATATTCCACATTCCGAAAATTTCATCTTGATAAACTAATTCGCCGTTGCTTTCAATAACTTTAGCTTGATAAGCCGCATAATTTATCGCCGTGATCTCCGAGCGATATTTTTTTAAGCCTGCGCACATTCTAAGTTGCATTGTCGAATCTTGAATTAAAATTATACTTCTGCAAGTAATTTTCTTCTCGTCGATCAACTCAAGCAGAAAAGTTATATTATTGCCGCAATTAGTAGAATTTTTTTCAAGATGATCCGCCGCCACATTATAACGCCGCTTGATATATTCATTGAAAATTTCAGCCTCAGTTAAATTTCTAACGTCAAGATCAGAATAAATTTCATTAAACTTTTGGCGCAATGTTTCAGTCGTATGACCTGCACCACCGACGATTATAAAATTTTTAGCGATATGATTTTTGATCGCCTCAGCGAAAATATTACCACCTGCAAGAATCGATCCGCCGAATAAAACTGCAATGTCAACTTGTTCAATCTGAAATTTTTTATTGAGTTCTTCCGCCGTCAACGTTTCAATATCACGAACTCCAAGAAAATCACCGAGAATGTTAATTTGTTTTGCAAGTTGACTAAGCATTTTTGATATTCTCCGTTGCAAGTTCAAGCATTCTGATCGTTATCAAGCGATTTTTTGTCAAAAGATCATAAACAGCATCTTCACTTAAAACGCCACGTTTAAGATCGTCGGGTAAATTACCGGCTTCATCAGAATCAAAATCTTTCATCCAAAGATCACCGCTATAATAATCAATTAATTCTTGATACTTTTCACGCAATGCAGAATAATTTTCAAGCGCATCAAAAAGTTTATTCAAAACGTCATTGCTTTCATCAAGAATTTTTTCCATATGTTCAATTCGTTCAATTTGATTCAATTAAATTCACCTCAAAATAATTTGTCCAAGATAAAAGGCAAGTACTCCAAGCACGGTACTTAAAACAGCGTAAATTATCGCCGTTGAAATAAAACCTTTATCAATCAAGCCGCCGATCTCAAGTGCAAATGTTGAAAATGTTGTAAAGCCTCCACAAATTCCAACTTTGATCAATAAGACAATTCGATTATCAATCGCCGGATTCTTTGACGCTAAAGCCGCGATCATTCCGATCAACAATGCACCAAAAATATTTATTACAAAAGTTTTGATCGGAAAACCATTTTCAAAAGTCAGCGGCAAAAGTCCGATCAGATACCTTGCAACCGATCCTATAAAGCCGCCGATACCAACATAAATACATTCAATCATATTTTTGCCTCAAAATAGTTTTTTATGGATTAGAAAAAATTCTGCATTCTACATTCTTAATTCTGAATTAATAATCTTTTCCATATAAACCATATCATACCAGCGATCAAACTTGTAACCACATTTTTTAAAATGTCCACAAATTTCAAATCCTAAATGTTTATGAAAATTTACGCTGTTCATCGTCAAAAATTCATCTTCAACCAGTGGATAAGCAACGCAAGCATACAAATTTAAAATTTTCATTGCCTTCAATTCATTTTGCAAATACTGATAAAGTTTTTTGCCGATACCTTGACCTTGAAATTTATGATTGAGATAAATCGTCAACTCTACACAATGATCATAAGCCGCACGATCAATAAATGTATTTGCATAAGCATAGCCGATCACTTCATCGCCAAAAATTGTAGCATTCTTCATTTCAGCAACGATATAAGGATATTTCAGAGAAATTTTTTTGATTCGTTCAGTAAATTCTTCAATCGTCGGCACATCATATTCAAAACTGATCGCCGTCGTCTTGACGTAATAAGCGTAAATTCTCAACAATTCTTTTGCGTCATTAAGATCGACATTTCTAATAATAATTTCTTCACTAACAGACATATTGAATACCTAACTTTTCAGCGATTGAATGATCAGTTGAGATCAAAGCATCACTTCTACCAACAGGCAATGAAGAATTTCCGATCGGAGCCATTAATTTTCTCATTTCAGCGTCAAATGCAAGTACATAATCAACGATCTTTTGTGCACCACGATCAATATCAAGTCTCTTAACAAGTCTTGGATTTTGAGTACAAATACCAGTCGGACAATTTCCGGTATTGCAAGCATTACAGCGACCTTGTTCATTTCCGATACAGCCGAGAAGTTGAATTAAAATTTTTCCACAGAAAACACCATTAGCACCGAGACAGATCATTTTGAAAGCATCAGCCGCAGCATTTCCTGTCATTCCTATACCTCCGCCGCCGTAAAGCGGAATTTGACCTTGTGCACCTTGTTTGACTGCCGCAAGATAACAATCACGAATTTTACTTACAACCGGGTGACCTGTATGATCAAGTGAAATTTCATTCGCCGCACCTGTACCGCCTTGAATACCGTCAATAAAAAATCCTCCACAAATTTTATAAGGATCACGCAATAAATTATTATAAACTGAAACGCTTGTTGAGGACGCAGCACATTTGATCGCAACAGGAACTCTAAAACCAAAAGCCGCATTCATTGACAAGTGCATTTTCTGTACAGATTCTTCAATAGAATAAAGTCCTTGATGATTAGGCGGTGATGATAAAGTTGCTTTAGGAACGCCGCGAATTGCTTGAATATGTTCAGCAACTTTAGCACTTTGAAGAAGTCCGCCGTCACCAGGTTTAGCACCTTGACCGATTTTGATCAAAATTCCTGCAGGATCAGTTTTCATAAGCGGCATTGATTTAATAATTCTATTCCAGCCGAAATGACCTGACGCGATCTGAATGATAAAATATTTCAGATAATCAGACTGCAAAAGTTTAGCAGGCATACCGCCTTCACCGCTGCTCATTCTGATCGGAATGTTACATTTTTCATTGAGATAACCGACGGCTAATGCAACTGCTTCCCAAGCTCTTGTTGAAAGTGCACCGATCGACATATCAGAAAATACAAGCGGATAAATCCATCTGACCGGCGGAGTTTTAGATTTTTGAATTAATTTTCCGTCGACAACTTCAAACGGCAATTCTTTTGATGAAAGTACTCTACCGAACGGCGATCGAATATCGAAAGTATGACGAACTGAATCAAGTGACGGATCAGTCATTTGTGAAATTCTGCCAACAATTATATTATCAAGCGTTCGTTGTGCATTTAAATTTGTTCTGCCGCCACGTTTGATCGGTCCGTTATCTCTACTCAAAAGTGATTTTCTTGTATCTTGATTTCTAACCGGTTTAATTGCATTGTTCGGACAAACTTTTTCACACATTCCACAACCGCGACAAAAATCAGTTAAACTTGCAACTTGTTTGATAACTGGTCTTGCAATGTGTTTATGAATAGGTTTCGGTTGAGATTCTTCACTAACAGTGATCGATTGTGCTTCAACAGCAACTTTGATCGCTTTAAATGAACAACTTGCAACACAACTTCCACACATTGTACAACGTTCCGGCTTATATTCAATTTTCCAAGGCAGATCATTAACGCCTATATCTTGAGTTCTTACTGCTTCCATCTTTGCACCTTCAATTCATTATCAATTACAACGATCTCACGTTCATTAGGATAAATATCTTTCGTTTGATCACGATCAGGCATTATTTCATTGATCCCACAAACTTCAGATGAGATCGCAACCATATTTTGATCACTGCCGACGACAACCGGACGCAATTTTTTTGAATCGCAGCAAGTTATCATTTCACCGGCAGGCAAGACACCGATCACAGTATTAGGTCCATTGATCTCAAGATGTGCAAGCGTCTGACGAATCGCCGTTAAAACTTCTTTGTCTTCACGTTCTTCAATCTCTTCAAATGGTAACGGTGTGATCACGTGCTTATAATAAGACAAAGGCCATTTCAATTCGTGATGAACATAATGCAAAGTATTCAAAAAACATTGCGAATCAGATTCAAAACCTATGTAACCGCGATGAAGTGATTTTTGAAATTCTTTATTCTTCGTGTAAAAAGTATTTTCACCATTAGCACAAAGAGTATAACCTTGCAGGAAAAATGGATGAGCTGCATAACGAACAATCTCATAATTAGTATTTTGACGACATTGTGCAACGATCGATTTCGCTGCTAAACAACCGTTATCGTCCCAAAGATGAAAGTAAGTTGCAATGTCAGCAGGATCACCGATCTCTTTCAATGTCAGAACGTCAGGCCAAAATGAATATACAAAACCTTGATTTGAATCCTCAAGAATTTTTCTAAGTGCAAGACGAGTATCAAGCAAAAGATTTTCTTTTTGATCGTCGTCCATATTTGAAACGTCTTCCGGATAATCGTAATTTCTAAAAATATAATACGGCATCGCTTTTATATCTAAATTTTTTTGCTTATTTGGAATTGGAATCCATTCAGCAAGCGGTGTGAAGTTATGAGAGTCCATATAATCTTCAACTAATTGTGCACCTTTTTGAGTGCAAGCCATTGAAAGCAACGGTTTATCTTTGTGAGTTGAAAAAATTCCATATAAATCTTGCATTACCATTGCAAAGCCTGAATTATCGTGACCTTCTTGTTGAGGCAGCATTAACTTTAAAGCCGTCGAAGGTTGAATTGGATTTTTACTTTTGATTGATCCTATTCTGCACATACGCTTTCACTCCAAATATATAATTTATATCAATAATTTTAAGCAATTATAAAAATTTTGTTATACAATGTCAATCATTGATAAGCTCATTGATAAAAGTATAATGTATTCATTGAAAAAAATTTTAAAGCAAAAAAAAAAATTCTCCACTCGATTTAATAATTTATTCATTGAAAATTTTTCAGTGCAAAAAAAATTCTCTACTCGATTTAAATTTCAAGTAGAGATTTTTATTTTTAATTGTGTCGATCAATTTATGATCAATTTTTATTCTTCTTTTTCTCCGCTGATTTAACAGCAGCGTCAAACGTTCTGTAAAATTCTTCAGCGATCGTCTTGTAATTCTTCACGTTTTTATCTTCGTCACGTTTACCGCTTTCAATTCTCAACGTGTAAAGCAATTCATTAGAGTTGACGGCGTAAACGTCGCAGAACATATTTATTCTTGCATTGTTAGCAAGCGTAACCATAACATAACCGTCAGCATATTTATAAACGTGTTCCTTGAAAATTTTTCGTGCATCCATCTTCGGCAAAACTCTAATATCAATTCCTGTATCAGATTTAATTCTCGTCGCCATATCTTCATAAGAAATAACATAAGTATCTTTTGCAACTTTGCTTGCGTCGAAAATCGCCGTCATAAATTCGTTAATCGTCGGCTCTTTCTCTAAAGTTTTGAAGTAGTCAGGATAAATGATCGCCAAGCGTTTAACTCTTGCAAGTTCCGTTTCATTAACAATCGTTTCTGCTGATGCCGCTTCAACTATTCCGCCAGTCAATAAACACATTAACATAAACAGTGCGGCGATCGTCCTTGATAACAATTTCATTCAATCATCACCTTTAAATTATTTTATGTCTCTTTAATGAGTCTTTCAAAATTTTTAAATTCGATTCTTCCATTTCACTCAACGGCATTCTTAAACCGCCGACATTATAGCCGATCAATCTCATAGCAGTTTTAACCGGGATCGGATTAACTTCACAGAAAAGCGCATCGATCAGATCGCAATAATCAATTTGCAAATTCGCTGATTCGTTGATCTTTCCGTCGAAGTACAACTGACAAATATCGTGAGCTGCTTTTGGTGCAACATTAGCAAGCACAGAAATCACACCTATGCCGCCGAGTGAAAGAATCGGAACGATCTGATCATCATTGCCGCTGTAAATATAAAGATCATCACCACAAAGTGCTCTTGTCCTCAAAATTGAAGTAAGATCGCCATTCGCTTCTTTAGCAGCAACAATTCTGGGATGTTTCGACAATTTCAAATAAGTTTCCGGCTTGATATTAACGCCGGTTCGACTCGGAACATTATAAACGATCAGCGGAATATTTACACTATCAGCGATCTTATTGTAATGTGCAACTAAACCATTTTGAGTACACTTATTATAATAAGGCGTTACAACTAACAAAGCATCTGCGCCAACTTCTTCGGCGTGCTTTGCTAATTCGATCGCATAAGCCGTTTCATTTGATCCTGCGCCTGCAACAACCGGGATTCTTTTGTTGACTTTCTCAACGGCAAATTTGATCGCTTGTCGATGTTCTTCGTCACTCATAGTTGCTGATTCGCCGGTTGTGCCGGTTATGACGATCGCATCAGTTCCATTTGCAATTTGATCTTCAATGATTCTTCCGAGTTCTTCAAAATTAATTCCGTTTTCAGTGAACGGAGTAATTATTGCTACGCCTGAGCCGGTAAAAATTTTTTTCTTCACACTTCCACCTCAATTTAATTCGGAATGAGGAATTCGGAATTAGGAATTAATTAAGAATTATTAATTGAAACAATTCCGCATTCCGCATTCTTAATTCCGCATTATTCATTCTTCTCCGAATTTTGAATCAACAAGTTCTTTTAAAGCATTAACCGCCGCGATCTCATCAACGCCGTCAGCACTGATCGTTATCGAATCACCTTTTGAAAGTCCAAGACTCATTATCATAAAAACGCTTTTGCCGTCGATCGTTTTGCCTTTCGCTTTAATCTGAACTTTAGATTGAAATTCGCTTGCTTTCTTAATGAAAATTGAAGCCGGGATCGCGTGAATACCAGCTTTATTTTTTATCGTCGTTATAGCTTCGTGCATAATATTTTTCACCTCTACTATTCTTCATAAAATTTATTATCAATCAGTGCTTTTAATTCAGTAACCGCTTGAAATGAATCTGAACCATCAGCAATAATTGAAATTTGAGTACCTTTCACAAGTCCTAATGACATTATCATTAAAATACTTTTTGCGTCAATGGTTTTGCCTTTTGCTTTAATCTGAATTTTAGATTTAAATTTACAAGCCGTTTGCACAAAAATTGATGCCGGACGTGCGTGAATACCGCCTTTATTTTTTATCACAGTAAGAACTTCAGCGAATCTTCCATTAGAAATAATTTTTTGTTCATCCAATGGTTTATTAATTTTCGTCGTGTCAATTTTTGGTTTAAATGGCAAGATACAATTTTCAAAAATAATATTTTTAGCTTTGAGATCATTTTGTGAATTTGCATTGATAATAATTTTCGGACTGCTTAATATTCCAATGTATTTTTTATTAGCAATACGAATCGGAACATTAAACGAATCGCCGCAGAGATAAATCACCGGCACATCAAGATCAAGTAAATCTGCTAAATCTTCTTGAGTCAACGCTATAATTTTTGCTTTGCTGAGAATATTTTTATCTTTTGTCTTAGTTGATAAGATCGATCGCTTTTGCTTGACACGTTTAGCAAATTCAGGATCAACCGCCTCATCATAATCAACACCGAAAATATTGCAGAGTTTTTGACCAAAATTGTGATCGTCTTTATCAAGTTTATTGATCGCCTCTGCCTCATCATCATAATAACGATCGCTAAGCCATTCTAATAACTTGCCGTCTCTGAAATATTCAACAATTTTATTTATATCGAAATGCTGACGCAATTCATCAAGACTGCGAACTTCAATATCATTCGCCATTTTCAACGGGAATTTATTTTTTCTCGCCATAATTTTCACCAGATATTTTTAAATCAACCTTTGCTTTTAATGATCCGATCGAACAGTGAAGAATTTTCATTGACGATCTTTTCATTGCCGAAGACACAAATATTATCTTCTTTCATACACTCATCAACAATTTCTGCAAGTTTATGAAGATCATCAATCGTTGCAGAAAGAATTTCATCACGTTCACGTTGTCGATCTTCGTGAGTAACTTCATTAATGATACTGCTGATCGCCGCTGTTCCTTTCATTGCAGGAGTTTTTGGGTGATCAAGACCACTGATTGTTCCGATAATATATTTTCTCATCTCACGTTCATCAAGATCAAGATTTTTGATAAATTCCGTCGTGCCATTGAAAATATCAATCGTCCTTGAAAGATTAGGATCACGATAAGATTCAAAAATCATTTGACCATTTCGATGGAAGTTTACAAATGCACCATATGCACCGCCTTCAACTCTGATCGCTTTCCAAAAATATTCATAGCGCAGAATCGTTTCAAGTACGTCCATATAACCGCTATACTTATGACCGTGTTTAACAAAGTTTCCGCCTTTACCAACGTATTGAACCATTGATTGACTTGTAATACCTTCTTTGTGCGTTGGAGTTGGATAATAATAACGTGCTGTTTCGTATTCATCAACAGGCAAATTTTTCAACAGATAAGATAAATGAGGCTTAAATTCACTGTAAACTTCATCAGTCGCCGTAACGCTGATAATTATTCCATTGCGATTAATCAGACGATCTTTGACTTCATAGAGATCATCAACAAGATCATCAAATTTTTCATCAAAATTTTTCAGTAAATCTTTCAAATAAGCATTGTAAGGCAGCCAACTTTGATCATTGTATGCAGCGGCTTTAGATTGGTAAGCAGCAAGCCTTGATGCTGCTACGTGATGCGCCGAACGTTCAATGGACAATTCAGTATCAAGTTGTTCTTCTTCGATAATTTCCTTGATTCGTTTCTTGTCAGTGAAAACCGATTTAGTCAAAATTTCGCTGACAATTTCACTGAGTTTTTGCTGTTTGCTGGCTAAAACTTTAGTACCAACCAAAAGTTTAGGCATAAATGAATCAGCTTTGCCGGCTTTAGTATGAGCCGAAATGTTAAAAGAAATTCCACCGAGATTTAAATTAATTTCGTTGTTGAGTTCTTCATAATTATGTTCAGTTGTATCAATACGAGTTAAAAGATCAACCAACAAAAATGCTGTAAGTTGCAAATTTTGCGGAACTTTCGACGCATCAAGATACATTCTCAAATAAATTATTCCATTCGTCTGAACGTTTGAATGTACAACTCTAACACCGTCAAGGTCTCTGAATTTGATCGGCAGGCGATCAGTTTCTTTCTTAATATCTGACAACTTCAAAAGTGGTAAGACTTCTAAATTGTCAGTGTAAGGTGAAGTCTCTGAAATTGTTGCAGTCGGATCATCCGGGATATTTTCGATTTTCGGATCGCTGTCGAAAACTTCCGGCTTAAGTACGGCGTTGACAACGTGAGTATTTTCCAAGAAACAAACTTTGATCAAGTCTTCAAAAAAGCCGTTATTCATTTCAGCTTTGATCTTTGCAAGTGCATCTTCATATTTCAAGAACGAATCAACAGGATCACCATACATTAAACTTCTCAGAAGTGTTAAGCCGTAAATTAAACCTTTCGGCGTTGCACCAAAATCAGCCTCACGTAAAGCAAATTCAATCGTATTTAATGTAGCGTTGATCTGAATTTTATTCAAGCCGTTTGAAAGCTCTTGAAGTTTTGCAAGTAAAATTTCTTTGAATTTATCAGCGTTTTCAACTTCGGAACCGTCAACATTGATATTTATCAACGGCTGTTTTATTTCTAATTCAAAACCGGAATTAACATCTTTACCTAAACCGGCATCAATGATCGTTTTTCTGATCGGCGCAGCATCATTATCAACGATCGCCTTCAAAAGTATTTTTAAACCTAATACGATCGTTCTTTGTGCAGATTGATCAGAAATATTATATTTATTTTTGATCTTAGAAAATTTTTCGTCGTCAATCAAAAAGTTCAGTGACAGAAAAGTTTTTTGCTTAGAATCTTCACCTTCGCTGATTGGATATTTACCTTCAACTTTGATCGCCTCTGAAAAAGGCTTTTGCGTTTTGATCTCAGAATCTACTTCAATTTTATCATATTTCGACAGATATTCTTTATCAAGATATTCTAACTGTTCATCAATATTCATATCGCCGTAGAAATAAACTATTGAGTTCGACGGATGATAAAATTTCTTGTGAAAGTCGATAAACATTTTGTAAGTAAGATTTGGGATCGCTTTCGGATCGCCGCCGGATTCATATTTATAGCAAGTATCAGGAAAAACAGATCGAGTAATTAAATTTTCCATTCTAGATTCCGGCGTTGATAATGCACCTTTCATTTCATTGTAAACAACGCCGCTGATTCCGTCACCTTCACGATGCCAGCCTTCTTGCTTGAAAATTCCTGCGTCGAAATAAATCAGCGGATTAAATACTGCGTCAAGATAAACGTCCATCAAATTTTTAAAATCTTTATCATTGCGGCTTGCAACCGGATAGACAGTCTTGTCAGGATAAGTCATTGCATTCAAAAAAGTATTCAGCGATCCTTTTGCAAGTTCAACAAATGGATCTCTCAATGGATATTTTTTTGATCCACAAAGAACGCTATGTTCCATAATGTGAGAAACGCCTGTATCATCAACCGGCGGAGTTTTAAATGCAATATAAAAAACTTTGTTATCATCTTCCGTTTTAATGTAAATAATTTTTGCGCCGGTCTTCTTATGTTCATATTCAAAAATTGTGCCGTTGATCTCGGCAACTTCTATATGACTAATCTGTCTATACATTATATCACCTCAAAATCATTTTTCTACTTTACAAAAATTTTTCCTTCTGTTAATGATAAATTTTGACGCAATAAAAAACCATCAACGATATTGATCGATTGATGGCAAAAAATTTTTTTAATAATATTTGAATTTGGATCGATACTTCTTCAAAAAGAAAATTGAAATTATTATCGCCATAAACTCTGCAACGATCATTGAAAACCAAATTCCATTCAAGCCGAAGATCAAAGGCAAGATCAAAATTGCTGACGTTTCAAAGATCATCATATGCAAGAATGAAATTATCGCTGAAGTTACACCGTCATTAAGTGCTGTGAAGAATGACGAAGTGAAAATTGTGAATCCTGCAAGCAAAAATGCAAATGAATAAATTCTAAAGGCGTGCACAGTCATTTCAAGAAGATTTTGATCATAACTTACAAAGATCATCGCAAGCGATCTTGCAAAAATTTCCGCTGAAGTAAACATTAAAATTGCAAAGACGACGATCATTATAAAACTTCTCTTCAAAAGATTTTTCAATTCATAATAATTTTTTGCGCCGAAATGGTAACTGATCAATGGCGCAGAACCAACTGAATAACCTATGAAGATCGAATGAAACATAAAATTGATATACATCAAAATTCCGAAAGCCGCAACACCATCTTCACCGGCATATTTTAAAAGTTGAACATTATAAAGAGTTCCAACGATCGACATTGAAACGGTTGACATTAATTCTGATACTCCGTTACTGCAAGTTTTGATCAAAACATTGAGATCAAAATTTGTCTTCGTTAATCGCAGAAGGCTTGAATTAGGACGAGTGAAATAAATAAACGATATCACGCCACCGAAAAATTGACTTATCGCTGTCGCCGCTGCAGCACCTTCAATACCAAAATCAAAACCGACGATAAAAATTGCGTCAAGAAAAATATTTATCAGACCTGCCGCCACCGTCATATAAAATCCAAGTTGAGGCTTTTCAGCAGTAACAAAAAGCGTTTGAAATTCAACCTGCAAAATATCAAACGTCAAGGCAAGGATCACAATTCGACCGTAAATTATACTTTGTTCCAAAAATTCACCGTCAGCACCTAAAAATTCTGCAACGTTCGGCAATAAAATAAAACCTGCAATGGTAAAAATGATCCCGCAGATGATCGAAACATAGATCAGCAGAGAAAAAATTTTATTTGCACGCGATCGATCACCTTCACCGAGAGTTTTAGCGATTAATGCACTGCCACCGGTTCCAAATAAAAATCCTATGAAACCTAAGAACATCAAAAACGGCATTACAAAATTTAATGCACTAAATGAAATTTTTCCGACATAATTAGATACAAAAAAACCATCAACAACGCCATAGATCGATAAGAATAACAGCATTGAGATTGATGGTAAAGTAAATCGGAATAATCTTTTATAATTGAAATGATCAGAAAGTTTTATCATAATTAATTTTTGTTACCACATTCACCACTTTCTCCACGCAAAATTTCAATTCCGTGCTTGAGTGTCGGCAAAACAAAATTTAAACATTCATCAACAGCCTTAACACTGCCGGGCAAGTTGACGATCAACGATCGTTTACAAATTCCTGCAGTTGCACGGCTTAACATTGCACGAGGAGTAATTTCTAAAGATTTTGATCTCATTGCTTCAGCAATTCCCGGAGCCATTCGATCACAAACTTCGATCGTTGCCTCAGGCGTAACATCACGAACTGAAAAACCTGTTCCGCCGGTTGTTACGATTAAACCAACGCCTAAATCACAATAATATTTCATCTGCTTGACGAGTTGATCTTTTTCGTCAGGCAGAATTTTTTTGTCAATAATTTTATAATTCGCCGCCGTTAAAATTTCTTCACACTTTTTGCCGCTTAAGTCTTCACGTTCACCGGTAAAGCCTTTATCACTTGAAATAATGATCGCCGCGTCAAGCGGAATATTTTCAGTTGTGATTTCTAATTCGTCACCAACTTTGATCTTTCCGCCGTGCAAAACTCTTGCAAAGACACCTTCACGAGGCATAATACAATCGCCGACTTGATGGTAAATTTGACAATGTGAATGGCATTCTTTACCGATCTGAGTGATCTCAAAATAAACTTCACCGCTTTTTAAACGAGTTCCGATCGGCAAATTTTTAAAAGTAATTTCATCAGCAACAATATTTTCACCGAAGTCACCAAAATTCACATTGCCGCCACGATTGCGAAATTCTTCAATCTCATTCAATCCCAAAAAACTTACTTGTCTATGCCAATCACCGGCGTGTGCATCGTGTTCAATTCCAAATTCAGTTATAAAATTTGCCTCTTCGATCATAAATTTTCTTGTTCCACGCTTTTCACTAATACAAATTGCTTTGATCTTGCTCATCTTATCCTCCAATTTGATACATTAACATTGAAATTTAATTTTTTATTCTTCATTCTGAATCATTCTGCTTTTTTTGTTCAACTTTCTTGACTGACCAAGAAAGTTGCAAAGAAGTCACTTACTTTTAGAAAAGTAAGCAAAACTGCTGCGCGCCTTAATTCAGCGGCTTAATCAACTCCGCTTGTCACGAAACTAGCGTCGTGACTGCGCTCATCGCCCGCGTCCGTTATTAATTCTAAATTAAAATTTTTATATTATTAACCGCCTATCTGATACATTGCATTAAAATTTAATTTTGCATTCTGCATTCTACATTCTACATTAAAATGATGTTCTTTCGGTTTGTTATAAATTGCCTGCTTGATCGCTTCGAATATTTTTTGATCGTCAGCGTTCGATCTCAACAGCGATTTAATATCAAGTCCGGCGTTTGAATTAAGACACAATTTTAAAAAACCATTCGCCGTTAATCTGATTCGATTGCAAGAATTACAAAATTTATGATCGATCGCATCGATAAAGCCGATCTGACCTTTGAAACCATTCAATGTAAAATATTTCGCAGGACCTTGATAATTCGGAATTATGAATGCGGAATGCGAAATTAATTTTCCGTAAATACTTTCGATTTTTGATTTAACTTCGCCGATCGGTATTCCTTTAAAATCAACAGCACAGCCGATCGGCATTAACTCAATAAATCGAACTTTAATAAAATTATCTCTTGCAAGCTCCACGATCTTCAAAATATCTTCTTCATTAACTCCGGCGATCGGAACACAATTTAATTTGATCTCAACGCCGCTATCAATGAGCTTTTGAATACTCTCAAAAACTTTTTTAAATAAATTTCGTCGAGTGATCTTTTCAAAAGTTTTTTCGTTGAGAGTGTCAAGGCTGATATTAAAACCATTAACACCGGCATTAATTAAATCATCAGCCATATTTGATAAAAGTACTCCGTTAGTTGTCAAAAAAATTTGTTCGATATTTTCAATCGCCTTTATTTCACGAATCAAATCGACAATACCACGACGAAGCAACGGCTCACCGCCGGTTAATCTCACTTTACGAATACCACAATCAGCAAGCAGCTTGACAACGTGCAACACTTCTTCAAGCGATAAAATATCATCGTGAGAAATTTTTTCAATTCCACATTCCGGCATACAATATTGACAACGTAAATTGCAGCGATCCGTCAAAGATATTCTAACGTATTCGATTTTCCGTCCGTACTGATCGATCATAAAATCACAACTTCAACTTTCTGACCAACTGATAATTTACTGCTACCAGCCGGAATATCAACAAGTGCATTACAATTCGCCGCACTGAAAAGTGATCCTGAAGCGTGTTGATCCGGCAGAGAAATTTTACCATCAACGAATTTAGCACGAATGAAACGACGACCTTTACTGATTTTTGGAAATTCATCGATCAAAATGCCTTTATCACGACGATAAATAATTTCATTTCGACTGCTAAGTTTTGCAAGTACCGGGCGCAGTAAAAGTTCAAAAGTTGCATAAGCCGCAAATGGATTTCCACTCAATGCAACACCGAGCATATTTCCAACTTTATAACCGATCGCCGGTGCGCCGGGTTTCATCTTGATCCGCCAAAATAATTTTTCACCGATCTTCTTGACGACTTCGTGCATAATATCTTTTTTACCGACGCTGACTCCGCCGGTTGTAATGAAAAGATCAAAATTTTTATGGCTTTCGATAACTTCAGCCGCCTTATCAACATCATCAGGCAAAATTCCCAAAATTTTTGGATCAAAATTCATTTCTCTTAACCGTGAAACGATCAAATATAAATTGCTGTTATAAATTTTTCCATTCGTTAATTCTTCACCGGGTAAAACTAATTCATCGCCGGTTGAGGCAACGGCAATTTTCACTTGACGTTTAACTTTGATTGTCGAAAATCCTTGACTTGCTAAAACTGCAATATGTGCCGCCTGCAACTTCTGATCTTTAGCAACCATTAAAGTGCCTTGTTTAATATCCTCACCGGCAAAGCAATAATTTTCATAATGATTCAACTTGTAAGGCACATTCAAAATATCGCCGTCAACAGTTACATCTTCTTGACGAATCACGCAGTCAGAACCTTTCGGCATTGCTGAGCCTGTCATAATTCTCAACGCTTCACCGTTCTTCAATTCTTCACTAAAAAAATCACCGGCGCATTCTTCACCAACAATTTTAAATTTGCCCGGCGTTTCAGTTGAATTAACAGCATAACCATCAAGCGGACTTCTATCGAACGGCGGATTATCGAACTTTGCAAAATAATTTTCAGCCGTTACACGTCCAAGTGAATCAATCAAATCAACTTCTTCAAAATCGTTAATCACATCAACATTAGAAGTCAAAATTTTTATCGCTGTCTCTAAAGTTATATCCTGCATATAAAATCAAAAACCTTTCTCTAAGCATTGCATACCAATTTAGATTTTTGAATGCCCCCCCCCCCCCTAATTCTTTTTCTTCTTGAAAATACAAGTGTTTTATGAATTTTCCTTCGTAAGAAAAGCCGACTTTCTCATAAAATTTGTTGGCGCGTTCATTGTCC
>JAFUZV010000159.1 GCA_017476425.1 Selenomonadaceae bacterium | reverse complement strand
TTTAATGTTGTCGTTTTGCCGGAGCCTGTTCCGCCGCTAACTAAAATATTTAATCTGGCTCTTACACAAGCCTCAAGAAATTCCGCCATATCTTCGTTTAACGTTCCAAAATTTACAAGATCACCAACTCCGAGTGCAGTCTTTGAAAATTTTCTGATCGTAACTGCCGGACCGACAAGCGACAGCGGCGGAATAATTATATTGACACGTGATCCATCTGCAAGACGAGCATCAACAAGCGGCGACGCTTCATCAACACGACGACCAAGCGGTGCTAAAATCCTTTCAATGATATTCATCAAATGCATATCGTTGTAAAAATGTACGTCTGTTAAATGCAATTTTCCTTTCTGTTCAATAAAAATATTTTGCGAGCCGTTGATCATAATTTCAGTTATAGAATTATCTTTAAGCAGCGGCTCAAGTGGACCAAGTCCCAAAAGTTCATTGCAAATATCGTCGACGAGTTGAGACCTTTCAGCACGAGTTAAAGCATAAGCACCTGTTGCAAGTTCACGCATACTGTAAGCAGAAATAATATTTTTAATTTGATCTCTTGCCTCTTCGCCGCGACTTAATAATTGTTGTTCTTGTGGAGTCATTTCGTCAACAATTCTTCTGTGAATTGCTAACTTTAATTCTTGCATTACATCATTTTTCGTCGTAATTGAATGTCTTCCTGCAAATGCTGACGCTTCAACTTGAGATTCTGATTTTTTCGTTGGTTGTGTATAAGTCGATTCGATCGGTTTTGCTGATTCGATCGGCTTTGTTGATTCAAAATTTTTTTGTGATTGTTCTTCACTATCGATCTTTGCTTGTATCTCTGACTTCATAGGTAATGACGACGGCTTTTGTCGATCATTTTTTTTGCCGCCGAGTCGTTCCAATAATGATAGTGGTCTGCCCATAATTTTTCACCTCTGAATTAAAAAATTTCTTATTCATCTTTTTCAAATATCATAGTATAAGCGATCGGCTTTAAAGTTTCAGGCGGAAATTTAAATCTGTTCAAGATTTTTGGCAAATCAAGACTTGAAAGAGTTCGTTGAAAAGTGATCGTAACTGTTACGCTGACATCTTTCTCAACACTTTTATTATTTACCGTAACAGTTGTAGTTTCCTTGTTGACAATGAAAGTTGGTTTATATAAACTCGTTAAAGGATTTGCATATTTATTAATTGTACTTGTATCTTGTGCATTGAGTCCATCAATTATAGTTGTTCTTTCTGTTTTGCTTGCAAGTGTAATATCTCTTGCGGCGGCTCTAGCGGCGTTACTGAATTGCAAATAATCCATAAACAAAATTCCGGCATAAATTACACTGAAGAAGATCAAAAAAAACATTGGAGCAATAAATGCTAATTCAACTGCGGCTTGACCTCTTTGTCTCATAATAAATACCTCACTTTTAAAAAAAGAGCCTCCGAAATTAGGAAGCTCAAAAAGTTTTTTAATTTGAAATTTTTGTTTCTGATTTATTGTTCATCAAGTGAATAATTTTGAAAACAACATTAAGGTATAGTAGGTGTTGATGTGCCGGCACTATTAATTTTACTAGTGGCAGTAGTAATTTGTGAGCTAGCGTTTGTAAAAGCACCTTTTATAGCATCTGCAAGATTAGTCTTCAAAACTACAGCCGCAATAACCGCAACGACCGCAATGATCAAAGCATATTCAACCATACCTTGACCTTTTTCGGAGAGTTTTTGTTTAATCTTATCCGTTATCTTGTTGATTAATTTAAACATAATCATCACTCCTAAATTAATTTTATATCTTAACGATTGATTTTAAATCTCAACCGATTAGACATCAATATCAACAATTCTTCTAATGACTATAAAACCAATAATTTCCATAATGATCGAAACAACAATAGCAATTTGTCCCATAGGATCAGTGAATAATATCATCATTTGTTCTTGATTAAACATATACATAAATGCTCCGGCGGCGAATGGCAATACTAACAAAACCCAAGCTGAAAATCTTCCTTGCGCCGTCAACGCTAAAATTTCACGTTTCATTCTGATCCTTTCATTGATTGTATCACTGATCGAATCAAGAATTTGTGCAAGGTTTCCGCCAACTTCACGCTGAATTAAAACCGCCGTGACAACAAGATCAAAATCAGCACTTCCGACACGTTTATTCATCTGTTCAAGTGCACTTTCAAGCGAAATTCCCATTGTCATATCTGCCGTAACTCTTGCAAATTCTTCACTAATCGGCGGTTCCATTTCCTTAGCAATAACATCCATAGCCTGTTGAAAACCATAACCGGCACGAAGAGCATTTGCAACGGTTGTTAGACAATCGCCGAGTTGTTCAGTAAATGCTTCACGACGACGATTTATCAAGAATAAAACTACTAACCATAGAAGAAAAGGCATCATCGCCGCGACGATCATTGTAAGAAATTTGTTCAGCGTCAACATATAAGTAAGTAAACCTGCAAGACCTGTAACGATCAACACAGCTATAATAAATTCAGCACCGAGAAGCGGTAAACCGGCTTGTTTGATTTTAAAATCCAGCGATTGTGCAAGATTCCAGCTTGAAAACGGCTTTGCTATTCTCTTAATGAAGTTGAGAAATTTAATTTCGGCGTTTTCTACTTCTGATACTTTTTTCTTGCTCTTAACATTGTGCCGCCGCATTCTGTGAAAAATATCTATGCTTTGCCTTCGTTTAAAATAAGTTACAAGTAGTAAAAACAAAAAGGCAGTCAACAAACCCATTAAAATTGATACTATAAGGATCAAAATTTTTTCACCTCTTGCCGCTCATAATATCTTCAGCAATACGATCGACTTCTTTTACAAGTTGAGATTCAAGCGGAAGATTTCTTGAAAGTCTGCCGCTGTTTGCAACAGAAATCATTCTATATTCATTCGGCAAGACATCAGTAACAGGATAGCCAAGTTTTCTTTCAAGTTTCAATCTTTCTTCTTCAGTGCAAGGATTAACACGAGTGAAAACGGTATAAATTTTTTTATCATCACCCGGAGAATAATTTTTAAACATTTCCAGAGTTCTTTTAACGTGTTGAAGTTCAAAGCCGTTATTGATCATCGCCATAACAACAACCGTATCAGAGAGTTTGCAAGTACCGATCGACAACGGATTAAATCCAGCCGGAAGATCAACCAGCACATAACGGAAAAGGTTGCAAGACATTCTGACGACATCAACGAAACTTTCAATGTCAACAAGCTCAGCATATTCCGGTCTGTCCGGGCTACTTAACAAGTAAAGGTTATCTTTGATCTTGTGAAAATACGCCTCAAAATTCAACGGCGTGATCATTTTAATATCTTGAGTTGCATCAACTACATTTTGTTCCGGCTCAACGTCGAAAAATATCGGAAGATCACCAAATTGTAAATCAGCATCAATTAATGCAACACGTTCACCACTTTTTTTGGCTAATCCAAGCGCAAGAATCGCCGCCATTGTCGTACGACCTGCACGACCTTTTGGACTAAAGAATGAGATCAGCCGAGCCGGTTTATTTTTTCCACGCAATGTATAAAGTTCTAACGATTTAATAATATCGTCCGCAGTGAATGGTTTCAAAATGCAACCTAATGCACCGGCTTCTAAACTCTTTTGTGCAATATTAGGATTCCAAAGCGACATCATACCTAAAATTTTTGCGTCCGGAAATATATCAATAAAAGCCGGTATCATATTAAGCGAATCAGGATTATCAACGTCAACTAAAAATAAATCTGGGCGAAAAATACTGCTTTGTCCTAATGCAGCATTAGCAGTTTTAAAAGTTGCCGCAAGTTCAAATTCAGATGATTTCTTTATTGTAGCGATCATATTATTTAATAAAACTTGATCGCTTTCTATTAAAATTACTTGATAAGGCAAATTCTATCACCTGCTTTAACCGAAAAGAGATTTTTTTATTCGATCGAATAAACCGTCATCTTTTTGAGGAGGCTTTATTTCTTCTTGTCGATTTGTATACTTGCCGGTGAGTTGTGAAAAACTTTTTGTTAAACGAGAATCCGGCGCAGCAAACATTAGAGGACGACCTTCATTAATTGATTTGTTTACTGACGGAAAATCATTCGGCAGTCTGTGATAAAACGGCTCACCTAATAATCTTTCAACGTCTCTACCGTCAATCAACTTTTGAGAATCAGCACGGTTTTCAATCAATCTGATTTTTTTCTCTTCATAATTAAATCTGATCAGCGTATCATAACCAACTTTGAAATTTTTTAAAGCCGGAAGAAAATCGATCACGCCAACATAATTAATAACTGTGCTTAAATCAAGCATTGCAAGATTAAGGGAACTAAAGACCGAATTGAGATCAAGCACAACAAAATCAAAATAAGTAAGCTGTTTAATGATATTTTCAATGATCTCAACGTCAATTTGATAAGCGTCATAGACATATTGAGGCGGTGGAAGAATAGCAAAATTTAATTTACCGTAACGATAATTTATCAAAAAATCTTTTATGTGAAAATGATCAGGATCAGACATTAAGGCACGCTG
>JAFUZV010000158.1 GCA_017476425.1 Selenomonadaceae bacterium | reverse complement strand
TTACTTGCAGAAGAAAAAATTGTATCATTATCAGCACCGCCATTGATTGAAGAATAAGCGGCAGCATTTCCGATATAATCTTTGCCTGCATCAGCATTAATTGTAGTGTTATTGCCGTAATTTCCGATTGTGTCATTTCCTGCGCCTAAATTTACAACGCTTTTACTTCCATAGTTATAAACTTCATCATTACCAGAAAGAGCATTGATTGTTGCTCCGCTTAAACTGTTTGAAAGATTGTCAGCATTATTTGTACCGGTGATAATATTACTACTACTATTAGTACTTGCTTGCTTAGCAAGATAGCGAAAAAACATATATCCGGCTGAATAATCAGGACTTCCAACGCCAGCAACTTCATTATATTTAGTTGACAACACTAACGATTGACGCAAAAGATCAGAGTTGCCCGCTAAAGTTTTAAGATCATTTTTGCTATCATCATCACTACCGTGAGTTAATTCCGCTATACCTTCTCTTATAAGCATCGGAAGAGCACCGTAATAATTTATTTTTGTAGCCATTATTCCATGAGTCAACTCATGAGCAATAGTTCTATCAAGATAAAGAGAATCATTTGTACTTTTACCATTAACATTTGAAAGATCAAAATTACAATAAAGATAATTATTTATTCCAAAATCTATCAAATTCATTGTAATACCATTAGGAAATTCACCATAAGTATTGGCACGCAAACCACTTTCTTCATAAAGAAATTTTACCGTAATTGTTTTAACTGTAGCATCATTATCATTAAAACTATAACCATATGATTCCAAGATAAGATCAAGAGCACTTTTAGCCCACCAAGTGTAAAGTCCTTGCCAAATAAATTTTTGATCTTCCGTTAAGTTTGAATATGAAGTATCAAGTTTTAAAGTTAAACCATTTACTTTAAATGAATCAGAAGTAAAATTTTTAATACTGCCGCTTTCAGGAACGATTGACACAGCAGTTTTGACTTTCGAGCCGCCGGCATCAGAGCCTGTTATAGCACCAGTATCTTTATTGCTACTGTCAAGATTGATCCCACAATAATTTTTCAAAAAATCGTCAGCACTACTTGCATTTTCACAATCGTTGATCATTTTATTAATAACTTCTTGAATGGTGTTGAAATTTGAACAAGCCTTAATCGCTTCATCAAGTGCGGCTGTGCCTTTCTTAGTAGTCTTATCAAGTGATGCCATAAATTTTTTGATCACTTCTTGTTGTGCAGACATTTTGCTCACCTCAACTTTAAATCAGATTTAACATTATAATAATTTATAAAATTTTCAAAGTCAACGAAATTAAATATTAAAAATTTTTAATGACAAAAAAATCCGCTGATCGATTTTGATCAACGGAATATTTTTTTGTGTCGATTTATAAATTACTTCTTCTTTTGTTGTGAGTAAGTCAGCGAAGTAATTTTTTCTTGTGAAGAATTAATTTGATCATTAAAGTTAAGATTCTCAGCAATCAAATTACTTTTATCATTAATGATCGTTCCTAATTCATCATTCTACATTCTACATTCTGCATTATCAACAAACCAGCGTTCAGAATAATTTGCACTCGTCGTAATGTTAAGTGTAACACTGAACCGATCTTGAATACGGCATCTGAATCGTTGACTGAAGTATTTGTTATCGAGCCGGTTAAAATTTTGATCTTATCGCTAGTTGTGTAATCAGTAATTATGTCATTGCCATCACCATTGGAATAAACGAAAACATCATTGCCGCCGCCGGTAATTGTATCATTGCCTACGCCGCCATTTAAAACATCATCGCCTGAGTCTCCTGATATTGCATCGTTTCCATTTCCACCAAGAATTGTATCATTGCCAGTATTGCCGGAAATTGTATCATTACCACTGCCGGCTGAAATTGAATTTGCTTTTTGGTTACCAACAATCATAATTCCATTAGAAGTTTTTGTTGCATCTACTTTTGTGACGGAAGAATAAGAGGTGAGATCAATAGTTTTATTAGCAAAATCTTTTCCGAGTGTTAAAACTGAGCCTTTTATTGTAATATCATTGTCGGAACCTGCTATTGCTCTACTTCCGGAAAAATCACTTGAATTACTATAATGCTCTGAACCTTGTTTAGCAAGATAACGAAGGAAAATAAATCCGCTAGCATATTCATAATTTCCGCCTGTACCGGGTTCTAAACTCAAGGAATTTTGCAACATAGAAGCATTGCCTGCCAAATATTCAATAATGTTTCCTCTTTCGTCATCGATACCGTGTACTAATTCTGCTGTGCCTTCGGTAATAAATTGCGGTAAATCGTAGAATGTATCAATCTTTGATGCCATTATTGCGTGTGTCAATTCGTGAGCAACTACTCTGTCAAGATAGCCTTCACCTTTAGGACTTTTACCGTTGACATCTGTGTTGTTGAAATTGTAATAATAAGCCTTATTTATTGCCAAAACTCTGGTCTGGATGCCGTTAATAATTCGAGGCGAACCCATATAAGCTAAGTAATCGCCATTGTAGATTTCTTCAAATATTACCGTAATATTTTTTACCGAAGCATCAGAATCTGTGAAACTGTAATTATAGGAATCTTTGATGAGTTTAAAAGACTCATTAGCCCACCAAGTATAAAGTGCTCTCCAAATATACAATTCATCCGAACTTAAAGGAGTTTTAGAAAGATAGAAGGTTGCACCGTAATTCGTTTTGAAAGAAGTTGAATTAAAGCTAGTGTCTAAACTTCCGGTTTCAGGAACAACACCTTCAGGCGTTAAAACTCTTGAACCGCCGGCATCTGATCCTGTAATTGCACCTGTATCGGCTGTTTTTGGGTTACTTAAATCAATATCACAATAATCTTTCAAGAATTTAGTTGCATTGCCTGTATTACGACAATCAGCAACTATTTGAGAAATAGCAGAATTAATATCTCTAAAATAACCGTTTGTAGCAAAATTAACTGCTTGACTAAGTGCAGCAATACCGGAATAGGTTGTTGTATCGAGTGAAGACATAAATTTTTTGATAACTTGTTGCGGAGTAACTGAAGATGATGGATTCGGCTCCGGATTAGGATCAGTACTGTTGATTTTAATTGACTTACCTTTAGCACCACTAAGAGTTATTGTTCCGCTGTTACTGACATTGACTAAAATATCATTTCCGGAAGAGACAGTTGAATAACCAGCACCGATTATGGTAATAGTATCATTCTCATTAGCACCGAAAATAATATCACTACCGTCACCTTTTGAATATTGATACAAATGACTTGAGGAACTATCACCATAAATAGTATCGTTACCTGTACCACCTTTAACAGTTAATGATGATCCACCTTTGAGACTGATATAATCTGCACCTGCACCACCATTAACTGAATGCTCACCACCACCGGCAATTATTTTATCGTCGCCGTCGCCACCGTCAATAGTATTGCACCAGTAATCTGTAATATTTATAAAGTCGTTACCTATACCACCGTTAAGATTAGACCGCCAATGATTTCCAATTATCGTATCATTTCCAGCACCGCCGGTTATCGTACCATAATTGTTATTTCCATAAATCGAATCGTCATCATTGCCACCGTCAATCGAAATGTATTGTGAATAACCGTTGTTGATAGTATCTTTACCATTGCCACCGCTGATTGTGATATATTCACCAGTGTTGTAAATGCTGTCAGTACCTGCTCCGGCATAAATTTTAACTTGACCTGCGGAATTTGAAATAGTATCAGCGTAATCAGTACCGTTTATGACAGTGTTTGAAGTTGAATTACTGATATTTTTTCCGCCACCGCCAAGCGTACCATCAATATTAACAATTCCAATATAATTTTTAAGAGTCATTGAACCTGATTCAATTTTAATAATTGTATCCGAGCCACTGACTTGTGTTGAGTAATATCCATCAGAGATTTTAATTGTATTGTTTGAAGAATAATTATAAATAGTGTCGTTGTCATCACCGTTTTTGTAAGTGATCAAATTATTTTTAATACCACTTGCAAGACTAATAATATCGTTACCTGTGCTACCGTCAAGTGTAGAATTATCACCACTTGTAACTGTACTTCCACTAATATAACTGTAGCCATTTATTATTGTGTCATTACCTGTTCCGCCATAAAGTTTAGAATTATTACCCGAAGTATAAATAAAGTCATTACCATTTCCGCCAATTAAAGTAACATTAGTACCACCACTATTATTAATGTAGTCATTACCGTCACCAAGATCAATAACAGAATAACTCGCCGAAGCAGAAAGAGAATTAACATCACCATAAGCATAATTCCAAACGCTGTCATTTCCGGCATCACCATTAATAGTAACGTGATGACCTAAATTATTAATGGTATCATTGCCACTGCCAAGAATCATTTTAACATTATTCCCGCTAGTAGTAGATTCATTTCTTATTGTGTCATTTTCACCATTGCCATAAATTGTTACACGGTTTCCATTATTGATAATTGAATCACTATAAGAAGAGCCGGTTATGATAGAGTTGCTATTAGAATTAAAAATTTCCATTTCGTCGCCTCCTCACTTCAAAAAAATTTCTATAGATTTTTTATCTCTACTCCAACATAGAGACGTAATAATAAATATCATCGCATCACCTCTAAAAAAGAACTACAACTATAAACATCATAAATGAAATTTTTATTTATAATACTTTTTTTATCGTATGTCAACACTTTTTTAATTTCCTAAATAAAAAAATCCGCTGATCGATCGTGATCAACGGAATTATTTTTTTGTTGATTTAAATTTTATTTCTTCTTCGTTTGATTGTAAGTCAGCGAAGTAATTTTTTCTTGTGAATTGATTTGATCGTTGAAAGTGAGATCATCACCGATCAAATTGTTTTGATCGTCAAGAATCGTTTCTAACTCATCATTTTGCATTGTTAATTCTGCATTATCCTCGAACCAGCGTTCTTCATATTTTCCGCTGATTGTGAGTCCAAGCGATTCTGCTATTGCTGTAACTTGATCTTTCGTATTTTTAAGAGTAATTGATCCTGTTCCGATCTTCAACTTCACATCATTGCCGCTAATTGAGTAACTACTAATCTTACTAGTACCGAGACTAAGTTTATCAGTTCCAACAGTGAAGTCAGCAATAACATCATTACCATCGCCGGTGTTGTAAACGAAAACATCTTTACCATCGCCGCCGGTTAAAGTATCATTACCTTTACCACCGATCAACGTATCATTTCCATCATCGCCGAAAAGTTTATCAGTACCTGCGCCGCCGTCGATTGAATCATTACCTAAGCCGCCATTGATCGTATCGTTGCCAACTTCACCGAAAAGTTTATCATTGCCTTTGTTGCCATTGATAAGATCATTTCCTGATCCGCCATAGATCGAATCAATTCCACTACCGCCGTTAATTGTGTTTGCTAATGAATTGCCGGTGATCTTGATCGCTTTCGTGCGTTTAGTTGCGTCGATCGTTTTGATTTTTGATGAAGCGGTAACTGTTGCACTCGTCGTATTTGTAATTGTCAACGTCGTTGAAGTATCGCCGCTCGTTGTATCACTTGATGAGCCGCCGAGAATTGTCGTTGTAGTTTTGTTAGCTGAATTTACAAGTGAGATCGTTTTACCTTTACCATTCTTAACAGTGATTTTATTACTGCCGATCGTCAAGATAACATTTGATCCACTCAATGAAGCCTTGCTGATCGTTCCGCTTGTAATTTTGATCTTGTCGCTTTCTTCATAATCAGCAATAATATCATTTCCATCACCGCTAGCATAAATGAAAACATCTTTACCGTCACCACCGGTTAAAGTATCGTTGCCTTTACCACCGATCAGCGTATCATTTCCGGCATCGCCGAAAAGTTTATCATTACCAGTACCGCCGTCGATTGAATCGTTACCAATTCCGCCATCGATCGTATCGTTGCCAACTTCACCAAAAAGTTTATCATTGCCTTTGTTACCATTGATAAGATCATTTCCTGATCCGCCATAGATCGAATCGATCACTGTTCCACCGTTAATTGTGTTTGCTAATGAATTGCCGGTGATCTTGATCGCTTTCGTGCGTTTAGTTGCATCGATCGTCTTGATTGTTGAGGCAACTGTTACAGGTGAAGTCGTTGAATTAGTGATTGTCAAAGTCGTTGAATCACTTCCACCGCTAGATGTATCACTTGATGAGCCGCCGAGAATTGTCGTTGTAGTTTTATTAGCTGAATCTACAAGTGAGATCGTTTTGCCTTTACCATTCTTAACAGTGATTTTATTACTGCCGATCGTCAAGATAACATTTGATCCACTCAATGAAGCCTTGCTGATCGTTCCGCTTGTAATTTTGATCTTGTCGCCTTCTTCATAATCAGCAATAATATCATTTCCATCACCGCTAGCATACACGAAAACATCATTACCATCACCACCGGTGAGCGTGTCAGTACCTAAACCGCCTGTTAAAGTATCATCACCGGCATCACCAAAAAGTTTATCAATACCAGAACCACCATTGATCAAGTCGTTACCTGCGCCACCGTTAATAGTATCATTGCTTTGACTGCCGGTGATTGTGTTATCAAGTGAATTACCGTTGATAGTAACTGATTTTGTACGACTTGAAGCATCAACAACTTTGATATTTGAATCAATCGTAATAGGTGAACTTGTCGAATCATTAACTGTTAAAGTATCAGTTGTGATTATTGTTGCCTCTTCAGTGCCGATCGTATCAGTCGCTGTATAATTTGTTGTGCGGATTGTTTGACCTTTTGCGCCGACAAGAGTAACGATTCCTTTTCCGTGAGTAACAACAATATCACTGCCTACAGTTGACTTAGTTGCTGTACCAGATACTTTGAGAGTATCGCCGCTGTTCCAGTTCGTTATAATATCATTTCCACCAACTACAACGACAACATGATTATTACCGCCGGTAAAATTAATTGTATCATTACCTGCACCGGTTTTGATCGTGTTACTGCTATAACTTGAAGTCAAATAAATTAAATTATCACCTGCACCGGCATTGATGAGTGCACTACTACCATAGACGCTGATCAAATCATCGCCGCTGCCCGCAGTGATTGTCGTATTATAATTACCTGTAATAGTATTTTTACCATCACCAACATTAATAACTGAATTATTACCGGCATTAGTAATTAAATCATTGCCACTGCCAGCAATAACAGTTGAAGTTCCGCCGTTAAGTGAAACACGATTATCACCATTACCAACATTAACATAACCGCCGCCAACTGTTACATAATCATTTCCTGATCCTGCAGTAACGGAATTACTTCCGCCGCTGCCGCCGATGATTGTATTTGATCCATCACCAGCATTGATCTTATTGTAATTTGATCCGCCGAGAATTGAAATATAATCGTTTCCTTCACCGCTGTTGATCGTATTGTTGCTGTATGAACTTGTAAGAATGACTCTATTATTGCCGTCACTGACATTGATCAAAGCATTTGATCCATAAACGGTTATCAAATCGTCGTCTATACCTGCAGTGATAGTTGTATCATAATTACCAGTGATAGTATTCTTACCGTCACCAACATTAATAACTGAATGGTTACCGGCGTTAATAATTGAATCGTTACCACTTCCGGCGATAACAGTTGAAGTTCCGCCATTGAGTGAAACAGAATTATCACCATTACCAACGCTGACATAACCGCCGCCAACTGAAACATAATCATTTCCTGATCCTGCAGTAACAGAATTACTTCCGCCGCTGCCGCCGATGATTGTATTTGATCCTTCAC
>JAFUZV010000157.1 GCA_017476425.1 Selenomonadaceae bacterium | reverse complement strand
TTCAAATTGATGAGCGTTTGATGAAAGAACTTGCAGATATTAAATCTATCGTCAAGCCTAATGAAATTTTGCTTGTGATTGATTCAATGCTTGGTCAAGAAGCAGTAAATGTTGCACAGACTTTTCACGATGCTTTAGAAGTCAGCGGAATAGTTCTTACAAAGTTAGACGGCGATTCTCGTGGTGGAGCAGCTTTATCAGTCAGAGCGGCGACAGGTTGTCCGATAAAATTTGTCGGTATGGGTGAAAAGTTAGAGCCGCTTGAAGTATTTCATCCGGATAGAATGGCTTCAAGGATTCTTGGAATGGGTGATGTGCTTTCGCTGATTGAAAAAGCTCAATCGACATTTGACGCACAATCCGCCAAAGAAATGGTTCAAAAGATCAAGAAAGAAGATTTTACTCTTGCAGATTTTTTGGATCAACTTCAACAAGTTAAAAAATTAGGATCATTGAATGACATTTTAGGAATGATACCGGGTCTCAGTGGACTTAGAAAAAAACTCGGTGGTCTTGATCTCGATCTTGACGGTAAAGAAGTTCGTCATATGGAAGCTATAATTTTATCAATGACACCTAAAGAACGAGCTAATGTTGATATTATTGACGCTAAACGCCGTAAGCGGATCGCTATGGGTAGCGGAACTCGCATTCAAGACGTTAATAGACTTCTGAAACAATTCAATGAAATGAAGAAAATGATGCGCAAGATGAAAAATCAGCAAGCGCAACAATTATCAAAAAAATCTAAGGGTAAAAAGTCCAAAAAAGGTAAATCGTCTAAAAAAGTTCCATTTATTGGTGACTTGCTAGGTAAACTTCCATTTATGCCGAAGTAAAAATAAATTTTGTGTCGTTAATATTTGAAACCTTGAAAGGTGGTGAAAGAATGGTAAAGATCAGACTTACTAGAATGGGTGCAAAGAAAAAACCATTCTATCGTATTGTAGTTGCAGATAGCCGTTCACCAAGAGATGGACGTTTTATTGAAGTAGTCGGCAATTATGATCCGTTGCAGAAACCTGCAGTCGTCAATGTCGATGAAGAGAAAGTTATTAATTGGGTTATGAAAGGCGCACAGCCAACTGATACAGTTCGCTCACTTTTGAGTCAAAAAGGTATTATGGCTAAAATTGATGCTGCTCGTAAATCCAAGTAGTGTTTAACAACGAAAAGAGGAAATTATTATGAAAGAACTCGTTAAAACAATAGCTTCAGCGTTAGTCGCAAATCCGGACGCAGTTGAAGTTGAAGAACAAGTCGACGAAGATAGAAGTATTATTAAACTTCACGTTGCACAAGAAGATATGGGTCGTGTCATTGGTAAGCAAGGTCGCATTGCAAAAGCGATTCGCACGATCGTCAAAGCTACCGCAACACGTGAGAATAAGAAAGTTTCTGTTGACATCGAATAATTTTAATCGGCGGTTGGCTTGAAAAAGCTAGCCGTTTTTTTATGAAAGATGAGGTTTTAAATTATGGACAGTATAAAAATTCAAGTGCCGGTTACGATAAAAGCAAAATTAACTGAGAAACTCAAGGCAAGAATGTTAGATGATCTCAAGAAGGCTATAAATGAAGTGGAGCTTGAGATCAAACAGATCAATATTCAACAAGATCGTGCTTTGCAAGAACAAGGTGATACTCCTCAACGTGAGACCTCGATCAGAAGACATTTCGGTCAAGAAATTCAACGTCGTCAACAATTTCGCGCTGAATCGCTTGCAAGACAAGAAAATCTTGAAAAGTTGGCTATCGGTGCTGAAATTATTCAAGGAACTTTGCAAAGAGAAGTTGATCTGAAGATCGGTGATGATATGCGTGAAATTATGAATGTTGAAGTTTTGATCGAAGACGATAAAATTATTGCGATTCGCAGTTAATTATAGAAAGGTTGATATTTTTATGAATACCCCCCCCCCGATACTATTCACGTCTTTTATGCTTACGGTGGAGCACCAACTTACGCTAAATACGTAGGAACTTCCATTTGTTCGATCTTAGAAAATACTTCTGCTTCGGTTATGTTCCATATCTTTCACGATGATTCACTTACAAACGATAATAGAAAAAAATTTATTCAACTGATTAGTAGATATGGTCAATACATAAGTTTTTATAACGTGCAGGAACAGATGAATGAAATTGAAAGAAGATTGTCGTCACACAACAAGGAATCTCAAAAAAATCGATTTGGCGGAATCACTCTTTCAAGAGTTTTAATTGGTGATGTACTTCCAAAATACATTAAAAAATTAGTATTCTTGGACGGCGATTTAATATTTAATTTAGATATTGTTGAACTCTGGAATGAAGAGATTGGGGAGAATGGATTTACAGCGGCGGTTGAATGGGATATGTCAGTTGCTGTTCCTGATTGGCGAAAGTTTTTGCTAAATGGTCATCCTATGGTTTTAGCAGCAAGAGAAAATTGTCCGCCGGAAAAATATTTTAATGCCGGTGTAATGTTAGTTGATCTCGATAAATATCGTGAGATAAATGACGTGATAACAAAATTGACGGATTTTCTTAAAAATTTCCCTAAATGTTTTGCAATGGATCAAGATTTTTTCAATTACTATTATGCACTCGGCAATAGACCTTTACCTGTGAAATATAATTCATTTATGCCTTGGTATTCAAAAGATTGGATCAATGATATGAATAGAATTGTGCATTATGGAAATAGAACATTGAGGCTTAATTTAAATGATCCGTTACAAAAAGTTTTTTACAAATATTTTGTTAAGACACCGTGGTGCACTGAAGAATTTTTAAAAAAGATATTTTTGGAATTCATTCAATCTAAGGCTTTTATGACTTATGAAATGAGAAGATATTGTAATTTATTATCGAAGAAAAAAAGAATATTTTTTGATCACGTCAATTTTTCGGAGATTATTAAAAATGTTTTTGAGATTAATGAAAACGATGAAATTTATTTTTATAAAGATGAAGATGAATTAAAAAAAATGTTTCTAAAAGTAGTTGAATCTATTAAGCAGAATAAAGTATGTTTTGCTATGAGTAATTTTGAAATTTTAAGTAAGTCACTAAAAGATTTAAATTTTATTGAAGATGTTGATTTTGTGAATGTTTATAAATTTTTATTGCCTTCTGAAGGAGCAAGATTGATCGATGATTACAAATGGTTCACTTCATTGTAATTCATTGATCCAGAGGTGAATTTTGGAATTTTGAATGAAAAAATTATTATTGGAAAGCTCGGCAAAGTTCGTGGCTTAAACGGTGAATTAAAATTAATTCCTTTGACTGATTTTGAAAATCGCTTTGATGATCTTCAATCAGTTGACGTTGACGGAAAAAATTTGAATGTCGATTATGTCAAGCAAATCGGAAATAATCTTGTGATACGTTTTAAAAATTATGAAGTCCGTGAAACGGCGCAGAAGTTGACGGGTAAATTGATTCGAGTTGACAGATCAAAAGCTGCGCCGCTTGCTGACGGTGAATTTTACACTTTTGATATAATCGGGCTTGAAGTTTTCGATCTCAACAAAAATAAATTGGGTGTCGTTACTGATATTATGAAAACCGGCAGTAATGACATTTTTTTTACAAAATGTGATGATGGACGCGAAATTTTGATTCCGGCTTTAAAGCGTATTGTTAAAAAAATTGATCTTGAGAAAAAAATTATTATCATAAATATTGATGAGCTTGAGGAAATTTAAATGCGTATTGATATTATAACTTTATTTCCGAATATGTTTGCTCCGCTTGAAGACAGCATTATTAAGCGTGCAAGAGAGAAAAATATTTTGCAGATCCATTTTACACAATTAAGAGATTTTGCATTTGACAAGCATAAACAAGTTGATGATACGCCTTTTGGCGGCGGCAGTGGAATGGTTTTAAAGCCGGAGCCTATGTTTCGAGCTGTTCGATCGGTTTTAGAATCTTCATTGCCTTCTGAGCGTCGTCGAATTTTGATAATGGATCCGCTCGGTGAAAAATTCAATCAAAATAAAGCTAAGGAACTTGCAACTTTCGATCAGTTGATCTTTATTTGTGGACATTATGAAGGTTTCGACGAAAGAATTTATGAACTTGCAGATGAGGCAATTTCAATCGGTGAATATGTTTTAACCGGCGGTGAACTTCCGGCGATGGTGATCATTGACGCAGTAGCAAGAATGTTGCCGGACGTTTTAGGCTCTGATGAGTCTGCTAAAACTGATTCGTTCTATGAAAATTCGGCTGGTTATCCTCAATATACTAAACCTAGAAATTTTGAAGGCCGACTTGTGCCGGAAATTCTTTTGTCAGGTCACCACGAAAAAATTTCTCAATGGCGGCGTGAACAAAGTTTAATTAGGGCTAAGGGCTTAAGGCTGAGGGCGTAGTTATTAGTGATCAGTTAATTAATAATTAAAATTTTGGAGAATGAATTTTGAAATTATCAGCTGAAAATATTTCATTTGAGATCGGCGGCAAAAAAATTTTGAATGACGTTAGTTACAATTTCGCTGAAGGTAAACGAACAGGAATAATCGGATCGAATGGTGCAGGTAAATCGACGCTTTTGAAGATTCTTTGTCTGCTTAATAAAAAATTCACCGGTAATGTTACGATCGACGGTGAAAATATCAAAAACATTTCTCGGAATAATTTAGCTAAAATGATTGCGATCTTGCCTCAAGAACACGATGCGCCATTTGATACGACGGTTGAACAGCTTACATCTTACGGACGTTTTCCACATCGTAATTTATTTCGCAGTAATGATCCGAAAGAAGATCGTGAAGCGATCGAATGGGCTTTAAATGTTACTCAGTTAAAAAAATTTTCTGATCGTCAAGTTGCTACACTTTCCGGCGGTGAACGTCAACGTGCCTGGCTTGCAATGACTTTAGCACAAAAGCCGAAAATTTTACTTCTCGATGAGCCGACAACTTATCTTGACATTAAGCATCAACTTGAAGTAATGGAAATTATCAGCGACATTAATAAACGCTACGAAATGACTATAATTATGGTTCTTCACGATCTCAACCACGCTAGAATGTTTACTGATGATCTCGTCGTGATTAAGGATCAAAAAATTTTCTGCAGTGGTGATCCAAAAAATATTTTAACTGTCGGACTTATAAATAAAGTCTTCGGCGTTGAGGCAGATATTTTTAAAAATGATCGTGGTGATTCGATTGTTATGCCGCTGTCGATAAATCATAAATCGCAATAAAAAAACCGGCTCATTGAGTCGGATATTTTTTTGTCTAAAATTTATGAGACAAAGCAAGACAAAAAACTTTATTTGCACCGGCATTTATAATACATTTTTTACCTCAGAAATTACCGATAAACCTCAACCAATTTTCACGCTGATCAATTACATATTCAACACTTAAAAAATCGTGCAGTCTATATCTAATCGCTGCTTCTTTTCTATCGTTGTCAAATTTATGTTCATAACGAATCAGCCAATCTTTCAAAAATTCATATTCAAAAGCGGCAATAAAATCTTGATCAGAAAAATCATATCTTAATGACGCTTTTGTTCTCTTCAAAAGATGCCGATTATATCCTAATGACCAGTTCCATTCTACTTCTTGCGGCTTAACGTCAACTTGAAAGAAAACTTCATCAAGATTAGAAATTTTTCTGCCGATATGCATTCTAAATAAAATATCATCTTTCGCTTTGCTGTCACGACCAATATCAACCCAACCGGATGCACGCATTCTATATCGTGTTGAATCACTTCGGATCATTACGCTCATTTGTTCCGCCGCCGTTAATGTTACTTGACTTTTGATCTTTAATCGTCTGAAGTCCGTTTGATAGTCAAGCGGTTTTGCAATTAAATTTTCGATCTCTGTTTTATGGCGTTCGATAAATGCAACCGGTACGCCGATCAAAATATTTATTGTGTCTTCCATTAAAGTCCGATGAGTAACAAGTGCAACGTTCGGCATTGTGTCCGATCTCATGCTAAGACTAATTGTCCGAACAACCGGCAATTTTGGATAAACTGTCAGATCGATTTTTGCAACTGAAATATTATTTTCTTCCGAAGTGATTTTTATATCAAAATCTGCACGAAATTCCGGCAGAAATTTTTCCATAAAATTATTTAATCGCCGTTTTAAAATTCCATTCGTCCAATCAGTTGCCGCAACAGGTAAGCCGCTTAAACCATTTGAAAAAACTTCATCAACATTCTTTAGATCATTCAATATTAAATTTTCGAGTTCCGGCGGCATTCCTTCAATTTTTTTGTTGACTTGAATTTTTTTTATCGTATCAAGCCACGGCAATAGAAAAATTTTTATAAATGCTGTCGAGTCAAAAATTTTTATTTCAACGT
>JAFUZV010000156.1 GCA_017476425.1 Selenomonadaceae bacterium | reverse complement strand
ATCAGTGTATTCAAGTGCCGCGTCAACTAATGTGACTTTAGTATCAGCCGATATAGTAGCATCATTACTACCTTTGAGTGAAGAATCAAGATCACTGACATACTCATTTGTTACAATTAATTCACGATCACTGCGATACAAATTTGTATCTACAACCGTCAAGTCAGAATCAACAAATGTAATAGTTTTATTCTTGCCATTCTTAACCGTCAACACATTATCTTTTGAGCCGCCGATTGTGAAAATGACATCTGCGCCGCTGACGGTGTAAGCTGAATAAGTTGCATTTGTACCATCAACAATTTGAATAACATCAGCCGTTGCAGTATCAGAAGATTGATAATCCATAATAACATCTTTACCGGCTGAATATTGATAAACGTCTTTAGCACTGCCGCCGGTGAGTGAATCGTTGCCTTTGCCGCCGTAAAGAGTATTAGCCTTATCAACTACACCGAGAATAACATTTGCCTTGTCATTTCCGATAAGATAAATTGAATCTTTACACTCTTCAGATGCATCAATCGTAACAACATTAGTATTGAAAACCGTGTTAATTGTATTATCATCATTCGCCGCCACAGTGATAGCATTACCGCCATAAATTTGACCGCCGAGTGCTTGACCATTGCTGTCGATAATTTGAATTTTTTCTTCAGCAGCGTCGTTAATAGTCAAGGTTTCGCCGTTGATTGTGAAGGCAACCGCTGAGGACTTCGTACTAACTGCGCTAACAGTAGTAGTAGAACCAAGAAAATGCACTAAATTATCATTGTAGCCGGTTATTGTCTGCGAACCGCTACCGGAGCTGTAAATAAAATTAATGTTTCCATCGTCACCAGCATTTAAAATTGCTTTACCACCGCTTAATGTTGAAGTTGCCTTGTCAGCACCGCCACCGTCGTTAATTACTTCGATTGTCTTTGATTTAGCGTCTTTGAGTGTGATAGTACCATTGCCGGTATTGAGAATTACATTATTACCGCTGACAGATGCACCGAGTGAAGCCGCATTATCAAGGTAAATTTTGTCAATGCTGTCAATACCAACAACTGTGTCATCACCTTCACCAGGCGTGTAATAAATTACAGAACCTTCGTCAGTCTTGCCGTGCACAAGCTCAATTTGATCGTTTCCTTCGCCACCGTTGATAGTATTCTTATCACCATAATTGACAATCTGATCATCGTTTTCAGTGCCGGCAACACTTTGGTTAGGCTTAAGAACATAATTAATAACTTCTAAATCTGTGCCGTTGTGAAGATATCCGCTGACTGGAGAACCGTCTTTGTTGGCAACGCTGACTCTAACATTCTTGCCATTTTTGACAATGATACTTGATCCGTCATTAAGAGCGAGAATTAAATCATTGCCAACAAGTGCAGTTTGAGTTCGATCAACAGCAACACTGAGAGTACTTGTAACATTATTACCTTGATCATCTTGACCAGTAACGCTAGTAAAATCATCAGCAACAATTTGAATAGTATCAGTCGTATCATAGCCAACGATCGTATCATCGCCGCCGCCATACTTGTAAAGGTTGCTTTTCGATGCTAAATTAGCATAATCGTTACCGATTCCGCCGTAAATAGTATTGTTGTCGCCGCTGACAGTGATATTATCGTTGCCGCTACCTACGCTAATAATATTTTCAGAGCCGCTAACACTAACAGTATCAGCCTTTGAATTACTACCGATTAAAGTATTTTTATCACCGCTACTGATCAAATAATTTGCATAACCTGAAGCACCAATAATAGACGATCTAGTTTTCGAGCTGTCGATCGTTTCAGTGCCGTCGGACGCACGAAGATGAAGGACATTATCCTTAGCACCTTGCAATGTGATTTTAGCACTGTCAACGTCAAGAATAATATTGCTACCGCTGACGGTTTTAGTTACTTCTGCGCCTTCCCTGGCAAATTGAATGACATCATCACGATTATAAGCAGCGTAGTCAGTGATAACAGCACTATTAATACCGTATCTGACGACGTAAAGATCATTACCGCTACCGCCGCTAATTGTACTGTCAACGCCGAGATAAATAGTATCGTCGCCGCCACCAGCTAAAATTGATGCCTCACCGCTATTTGGTTTAGTTCCATTATCACCGGCATAGATTAGATCATTGCCTTCACCGCTATCAATAGTTAATTTATCACCTTTAGCATAAATAGTATCATTGTCATTAGTACCAACAACAACTTGATTAGATGTTCCGGCATCATAAAGTTTAGAAGTCATATTGAAAACCGTGACATCAGAGCTAGAGCCGTAGTTAGCCATATAGATCACTCCTTTGAAAACAACATAATTTTACCTTTCATTAATCATAACGATCATTTTAAATATAAAATTAATCGTTTGAAAAAAATTATTTTTTAACAGTCGACTTGATATGCAATTCTCTTAACTGCTTATCATCGACTTCGCTCGGAGCGTGACTCATTGGATCGATCGCTGATTGAGTCTTAGGGAAAGCGATAACGTCTCTGATCGATTTGCGTTTAGCCATAAGCATTACAAGACGATCAAGACCAAAAGCAATTCCACCGTGCGGAGGCGTTCCATATTCAAAAGCATCCATTAAAAATCCAAATTTTGCTTTTGCTTCATCTTTCGTTAAGCCGATCGCCTCAAAAACTTTTTCTTGCAGATCAGATTGATAAATTCTCAATGATCCGCCGCCGACTTCAACGCCATTCAAAACAATATCATAAGCTAAAGCACGGACTTTTTCAGGATCACTAAGCAAAAATTGAACATCTTCAGCACGAGGACGAGTAAACGGGTGATGCATTGCCTTATAACGTTTGTCTTCTTCAACGTACTCAAACATTGGAAAATCAACAATCCAAACAAAGCAAAGTTTATTTTCGTCAATGAGGTTACGACGACGAGCCATTTCAAGACGTAATTCACCGAGTGCCTGTGCAACAATCGACGGCTTATCACCAACAACTAACAAAAGATCACCTGTCTTAGCTTGAGTATGCTGTTTGATCTTTTCAAAAGTTTCATCACTATAGAATTTCTTGAAAGGTGACTTGATACCGTCTTTTGAATATTGAATCCAAGCAAGACCCTTAGCACCGTAAATTTTAACGTATTCAACAAGTCCGTCAAGTTCACGGCGTGGAATATCAGCATAATCATCAACTTTAATGACTTTGATTTGTCCACCACTTTCAAGGACGCTATTAAACACTTTGAAGTCAGATCCGCCGACGAACTCCGAAATGTCGATTAATTCCATACCAAAACGCAAATCCGGCTTATCAGAACCAAAGCGATCCATTGCTTCTTGCCAGCTCATTCTTTGAATAGGCGTTTGAATTTTAACATTATCAAGCGACTTTTCAAAAATTTCTTTGATTAAGCCTTCCATAATCGTAATAATGTCGTCTTGATCTAAAAATGAAGTTTCAATATCAAGTTGAGTAAATTCCGGCTGACGATCTGCTCTCAAATCTTCATCACGGAAACAACGGACGATTTGAAAATATCTTTCAAAGCCGCTGACCATTAAAAGTTGTTTGAAAATCTGCGGCGATTGAGGTAAAGCATAAAATTGACCGGCATTCAAACGACTAGGCACTAAAAAATCTCTTGCACCTTCAGGCGTTGATCTGCAAAGCATAGGCGTTTCAATTTCAAGAAAACCATTTCTATCAAGATAATCACGCATAATCATTGTAACACGATGACGGAGCATAATATTTTGTTGCATTTCCGGACGACGCAGATCAAGATAACGATATTTTAAACGAGTATTTTCATCAGTGTCGATGCCGTCTTGAATGTAAAATGGTGGAGTCTTAGCTTTGTTGAGAATGTTTAAAGCATTAACGACAATTTCAATTTCACCGGTTGCCATTTTAGGATTAACAGTCTCAGCACTTCTTGCACGGACTTTACCGCTGACTTCAATAACAAATTCATTGCGAAGAGTTTCAGCAACACCGAAAGAATCAGAACCGATCGACGCTTCATCAAAGACGATTTGAATTAAACCACTGCGATCACGAAGATCAACGAAAATTAAACCGCCGTGATCTCTACGACGTGAAACCCAGCCGGAAAGATTAACATTGATATCAACATCGCTTTTGCGAATTAAGCCGCAGTTATGAGTACGTTTAAAATTATTCATCGGAATCATCACCTCAAAAAGTATTTACAGCTTGATTATATCGCAAAAAGTTTTAAATGCAAGTATGTTTAGCGAATTTTAAAAAGTCAGCGATTTTATTTACAGATTTAACGCCGTTGACTTCAAGAGAACTTGAAACATCAACGCCATAAGGTTGAAAAATATCAACGACTTCTTGAAAATTTTCGATCGAAATTCCGCCGGCGATCAAAATCGGTTTATTGATCTTCTTCGTTTCAACTGCTGCCTTGTGCCAATTAAAAATTTTTCCGCTGCCGCCTGCGTAACCTTCAACATAACTGTCAAGCAAAACGATCTCACAAGGAAAATTATCAGCCTCTTTAGCATTAAATTTATCATTGAAACGCCACGCCTTAATGATCGGCGCACGAATTTTTTGAATGATTTTAGCATCTTCATTGCCGTGAAGTTGCACATAATCGAGCTTTACAAGATTAACAACGTCATTAATAAATTCAACGCTGTCATCAACGAAAACTCCAACTTTTTTAGCTCTTTTGATTGAACGAGAAATTTCACCTGCCGTGAATGGGTGAATAAATCTTTTGCTTTGCTTGTGAAAAATAAAACCTATGAAGTCTGCACCGCCTCGATCAGCCTCAATAGCTGCTTCACGTGTTTTAATTCCGCAAATTTTTACTTTGATCATAAACTTCAGCCTTTCATTAAAGAAGGTCGACGAATCATTAATCAGATACAAATTCGCCGACCTTTAATTAAAAATTTTCTTAGTTATTCATCATCATCAAATTCAATGTTCGAGGCTTGAAAAGTTTTTCCTGCAATACAATCCGTGCTCATCTGTTTAAAGCTGATCATTTGCTTGATCGTTGTTCCAAGTTCAATGTGATTATCAGCTAAAAATTTGTAACTTCCGATCCCAAAACTAAATAATACTGCACCGCCGATCATTCCGATCAAAAATTTTTTCTTCAATGAACTCATCACGATCAACCTTTCAATTAAAAATTTTTTTGTTCTATGAATTATAACGTTCGATCATTTGAATTACGTTAGAGAAAAATTAAATTTTTTTCAAAAAATGATCGTCGACAAAAATTTTTTTCGATTTAATTATTAAATTATTTTTTACTACTTGATAAATATATTATTTTGTTGTAAATTTATAATAATAAATTTTGCGTAGAAGGTGAGTCCGATGGTTAAATAATTTTTTTGGTTTAGGTTCAAGATAGAGGAGGCTTCCTAAAATGGCTATGAATGGAATCATTACAAATGATAGAACCTCAACAAGCAATTATAACAGCACTTCAAAAGCACAATTCAATTTCAACAGGTTCAATACTAATGTTTTGCTTGACAATTTTGATCAGCAAATTAATTTTCAAAAAAATATTTCGGAACAGTTGAGTGATCGAATCAAAGAATCTTTAAAAAATGATAATGACGGGATCAATTATGCTTTGTACGTTAAAGAAGATGAAGAGAATCCGGAAAATAAAAATAAAACTGAAGATCGATCGCAGCATCACCACATAATTTTAAATCCAGGTGCATCAATGATGAAGGCACCAGGCAGGACTTCTTCACCGGCAGAATGTGAAACTTGTGCTAATCGAAAGTATCAAGACGGATCAGATGAAACCGACGTATCATTTCAAACGCCGTCAAAAATTCCACAATCGATCGCCGCAAGTGTGATTCTCGGTCACGAACACGAACATGTTGCAAACGCTTATGAGAAAGAAAGTCAAAGCCGAGTTGATCACGATCACCAACACGCTCATGTTGATCAAGCGTCCGTTAAACTCAAAACTGATATTTGTCCTGAATGTGGACGAGTCTATTTTTCCGGCGGCGTAACAAATACTGTTATATGTTACATTGACGATGAACAATATGATCCGGAGTCTTATGATCCACAAATTTTAATTCCGTCGTCGTTTAAAAATGCACTTGCAGAGAATGAATATTTAAATTCGCTTTTCAATGGAACAGGTGCAAAAATCACTTATTACAATGATACTAAAAATTCAGAAGTTGAGATCGATAACAAAGATGAGGTCAGAGACGCTAAAAAAGTTGAAATTTATGTGCCGTTGACTTTGAAAGATAAATTGAGTAAAGAAGATTATCTACAATTTTTAGAAGACGTAACTAATTTGAAGATAACATTTTATGATAGTCCGGCTGATGAAGAAGAGAATAATAAATATAAACCTTACACTATGTTTGATGAACGCAATAATAATTATCAAGGCTATTATGTCGATATGAATTCATAATTTGAAGGTGAATTTTTAATGGATAAAGTAAGAGCGGCAGCAGTGAAAGTTGTCTTTGAAGTCAATGAACGCGGTGCATATTCAAATATTGCACTTGCAAAAATTTTGAGGACTGAGAAATTTAACGACATTGATCGCCGCTTTTGTACTGAATTAATTTATGGAACAATTAAGATTGGAAAGTCAATCGACTGGATAATCTCGAAATATATAAATCGTCCGCTGAAAAAAATTGATCCGAAAATTTTAGCGATCTTGCGTGTTGGAATTTATCAGATATTTTTTCTTGATCGTGTTCCGAACTCAGCGGCGGTTAATGAATCCGTTGAAATTGCAAAAAAAATTAGCGTTGGCAGTGCAAAATTTGTCAACGCTGTTTTACGTTCGGCAATTCGTGAGCCTGATCGATCAAAATTTCCTGTTGATAATTCTGCAGAATCGATCGCAATTAGAAAATTTCACCCGAAATGGTTGATCGAACGCTGGATTAAACAATTCGGCATTGAAAATACAAAATTGATCTGCAACTTCGACAATGAAGAACCGCCGTTGATTCTGCGAACAAATTTTTTAAAAATTACTCGTGACGATCTTTTAAAAAAGTTGTTAGATCAAAATATCAAAGCTGAAATATCGAAATTGACGGCTGAAGGTATCATTTGCAATAACGCCGGATCGCTTGACGAATTAAAAATTTTGCAAAGCGGCTTTTGTCAAGTTCAAGATGAAAGTTCAATGCTTGTTGCTCACGAACTTGATCCGAAGCCTGGCGATTTTGTAATTGATTGCTGCGCTGCGCCCGGCGGAAAGTCAACACATATTGCTGAATTAATGCACAATCAAGGAAAAATTATTTCCTGCGACATTCACGATCACAAGATCAAACAGATCAACGATAATGCTAAACGTCTTGGAATTAAAATTATCAAGCCGCTTTTGATTGACGCAAGATCGATCGGTGAAAAATTTTTTGATCAAGCTGATAAAATTTTAGTCGATGCGCCTTGTTCCGGTTTAGGAGTTTTGAGACGTAAAGCCGATCTGCGTTGGAAAAAATCTTTAGACGAATTAAAAAATCTTCCGCCGCTGCAATTTGAAATTTTACAAAGTGCCGCTAAAGCTGTTAAGCTCAACGGAAATTTGATTTATAGCACTTGCACATTAGAACGATCAGAAAACGAAAGCATTATTGAAAAATTTTTGACGACGAATGAAAATTTTGTCCTCGAAAATATGAAAACGCTTTTGCCTCAAATTGATAAAACTGATGGTTTTTTTATAGCTAAGTTGAAACGTATTAATTAACGGTTTAATTTTCTGCAAAAAAAATAGCTATCAATCGATAGCAAAATATTTTATTGACTTCTGAAATTTTTCTGTTATAATTTCTTCGATACTTAGAAACGACAGGCGGTTTTAATCCTAGCCCCAGTTTTGGGGTGATACTATGAGCAAATTGTTTGTTATGATCATTACGATCATTATCATACTTCTGCTCACGAGCGGAAATGCCGCCTAAGCCTCCACAACTTAGACGGCAAAGATCCAGCTAAGTCCCCATTGACGATCCGTTACTAACTTCTTTGAGGTCGACCGCTTGTCGACAACGCCCGAAAGCGTTCTGTTCACTGCAGGACGCTTTCGTTATTTAAATTATATCATTCAAAAAATTTTTGTCAAATAATTTTTCTGCAAAAAAAATAGCTATCAATAGACAGCAAAATATTTTATTGATTTATGAAAAATTTCTGTTATAATTTCTTTGATACTTAGAAACGACAGGCGGTTTCAATTTAAGCCTCAGAATTGAGGTGAAAGCCATGAAGAAGTTCAAAATCTTTGTTGTAGTCGTTGTGACTATCATCATCGTGCTTGTACTTACGAGTGGAAAAGCCGCCTAGTCTCTGACCTCTAGGCGACTACAAAACTTGTTATAGCATATCAACCAGGAATCTAATTTAATTGAGGCTGAAATCGTTTGTCAAAGTATCCGAAAGCGTTCTGTTACGAGCAGGACGCTTTTGTTATGTGAATTATATCATTTCAAAAAAAATTGTCAATCACTTTTCACCGTGTTCAATGGCATTTTCAACTAAAATTTTTACTTCTTCAAGAAGTTTTTCTGATTCGCGGCGGAGAGTGAAGGATTTTTTTTATTTGCGAAGAAATTTTTTTTGAATTTCTTCATCAATCAAAGGTAGCGGCAAATTTAAAAATTCATTTTTAGATATTGCAGTTAATATTGTGCCAAAGCAGCTCTGTTTCATTAACATTTGCATTAATTTCGATTTGAATAAAATCAAAAGCATTTCTGAATTAATTTTATTTGAATCAATCACATAAAAACCTGTTGAACAAATTGCACCGTCATATTCATCAGTTATTAATGCAGATTTTCAAGTGAACCTTCAACGTACGATATAATAACTTATCCGGCGTTGATTAATCGTCTTACTCTTGATGATAAATCTACATCGATAATTTTTTCAGTATTAGGGGACTGTTGGTAAACTCATTTTAATTTGATTCTGATTGTAGCAATCACTATAATCCAAAAACAATAATTTATCAAATCTCATCGTAATTTGACGATTATTCTTTATCTTATTGAAAAATCTTTCAATGGTATTTCTATGCTTGTATATTTCTTTATCAAATTGAACCTTGCAATAAGTTGAGTCTATTTCAATAAGGACTGATTTACCAGAGTTTAATTCTTTAAGTATGTTGATAAAAATATCTTGTTCGATCCATTGTTGGAATTTATGATAAATACTATTCCAATTAACATAAGTTCTCAATATCCAAAAGATGGCGTTATTATCAAGTGGTGGTCTGCCTGTATTTTTAGTTTTTAAAAGTTTGTCAAATTAATCTGTTGTCAAATCAAAGAGAGCAACTCATGGTTTATTTTTTATAGTTTACCAACACGCTCTAATCTTTTAGTTACTTGACGAAAATAAAATTTCCAATAATTTAAAAAATTTCATCACCAAAAATAATTTTTCTAATGAAATTTTTAAAAGTTGTGATACAATTCTTAATAAGTTAATTAAATATAAAATTCCTCGTTAAGAAATAGGTGATCAATCAATGGAAAAAACTTATTATGAGCCGTCGTACGTCCACAAATTTATTTGCGATGGTCCAAGTTGTAAAGCGGCTTGCTGTAAAAATTGGCAGATCGAAATTGATTCTAAAGCGGCGAATCGTTACAGAGATAAAGATTCAAACATTGCTGATTTCAAAGACGGTCGCTATTATCTCAATTTAGATAAAAATAATACTTGTCCATTTTTGACGGATAAATTTTTATGCGGCTTGCAACTTACTGAAGGTGAAAAATTTTTATCCGGAACTTGTCGGACTTTTCCTCGCAGAATTTATGTTGTTGGTGATTTCTGCGAAAGAACTTTATCTTTAGCTTGTCCGTTAGCTACTAAATTAGCACTCGCAGAAAAAATTCAATTTCAAACAACAAAAACTGATGATGAATTTGAAATGTATAATCCTAATGTGCCGGACAATCTTTTGGATTATCTCGTTGAAATTCAAATGACTGCCGTGAAAATTTTGCAAGAGAGATCATTAACGATCGATCAACGTTTAATAATTCTCGGATTTTTTTTAGATCGACTTGATGAGATCATAATTAGAGACAAATTAGAAGAGATCGATCATATAGCTGCACTTTATCACTCAAAAGATTTTTTTGATAGTGAACAAGTGCAATTAATGTTGAAAAGTGTTCGTTACGATCAAGCGGCTTATGAAAAAATTATGCTTGAGATATTCGCTAAAGCTGAGATCATAACTAAGCCTAATTTAGAAGCCAGATCAATGCACGTTGAGATTTTAGAAAATTATCTTGTCAACGAATTTTTTGGCAATATGTATCCTTGGCGGACAACAGGTGCGATCAGTCAAAATTATGGTTTATTCGTGTTGACTTACAAAATTTTAGAGGCGTTGATCAGTGAAGGTGATCCGATCGAAATTGTAGCGTGGTTTAGTCGAAATATTGATCACGATGTCGAATACTATAATTGGTTACAGACTAAAACAAATTTAGATATTTTAAAGACGATGGAAATTTTGCGCAGTTAATGTGATATAATATCTTTCAAAAAAATTATCGTTAAGGTGAAAGATATTATGAGAAATTTAACAGAAGTGTCGCTGAAAAATCGCAGTCTCATTTGGTATTTTATTTTTGTGACTGCGATCGGCGGCATTTTTTCTTACTTTAATTTAGGACGAATGGAAGATCCGGCATTTACAATTCGTCAAATGGTTGTAACTGTTGCTTGGCCCGGTGCAACTGCTGAACAAATGTCTTTGCAAGTTACAGATAAACTTGAGAAAAAAATTCAAGATACACCGCATTTAAAATATGTTAAAAGTGAAACGCGATCGGGTTCGGCGATCATTCACGTTGTTTTGAATGATGATCTTGATAAGTCGCAAATCAGACCGACGTGGCGAGACGTTAGAAATTTTTGTGAAGACGTTAAAAGCGATCTGCCTGAAGGTGTTTATGGACCTTATTACAATGATCGATTTGATGACGTTTACGGATCGATCTATGCTTTGATCGGTGACGGTTTTAATTATGAAGAACTTCGACAGCGTGCAGAAAAAATTCGTCAGATCATTCTTGGACTTGATAACGTGCAGAAAGTTGAATTGCTTGGAGTGCAGCCTGAAAAAATTTATGTTGAAATTGAACGTGCTAAACTCTCTGAACTCGGAATTAGTCCGACTGTAATTTCAAATACTTTATCGCAGGCGAATCAAATGACACCTGCCGGAATGATTGAGACTTCAAGCGATAATGTTTATCTTCGTGTAACCGGAATTTTTGACGACGTTGAATCAATAAAAAATCTTCCGATCAATTCTAACGGAAGAATTTTTAAATTATCTGATATTGCGAAAATCGAACGACGATTTATTGATCCTGCTGAAGAAAAATTTTATTTCAATGGTGAAGCGGCGATTGGTATTGCAATTTCAATGGAAGACGGCGGCAATATTTTAAAACTCGGTGAAGATTTAAATTCAACAATAGAAAAAATTCAATCTGAATTGCCGATCGGTTTAGAAATTCATCAAGTCGCTAATCAATCTGAAGTTGTTGACAGATCAATTCACGATTTTGTAAAGACGTTGATTGAAGCGATCGTGATCGTTTTGATCGTCAGCTTTGCAAGTTTAGGACTTCGGACAGGTTTAGTTGTTGCCTTCTGCATTCCGTTAGTTTTAGCCGGAACATTTTGCTTTATGTATATTTTAGGGATCGATCTTCATAAAGTTTCACTCGGTGCATTGATAATTTCGCTGGGTTTACTTGTCGACGATTCGATCATTGCCGTTGAAATGATGAGTGTACAACTTGAAAGAGGTTTTGATAAATTCAAGGCGGCTTGTTATGCTTTCGATATGACGGCAAAACCTATGTTGACAGGTACATTAATAACTTGCTCCGGCTTCATACCTGTTGCATTTGCTGACGGCTTAGCAAGCGAATTTTGTAGCGCATTATTTCCGGTGATATTGATCGCTTTATTGCTTTCGTGGATCGTTTCAGTAATGATCGCTCCATTATTCGGCGGCTATCTGATCAAAATTAATTCAACAGAGAAAAAAGATCCGTATCAAAATAAATTTTATGCTTTATTCAGAAGAATTTTAGAATTGTGTTTATCACATAGAAAAATTGTAATTTCATTGACGTTGATCGCCTTTGCAATTTCGATCTTTATAATGAAATTTATCAAGCAGGAATTTTTTCCATCGTCATTACGCCCGGAAATTATCGTTGAAATGACTTTGCCTAATGGATCATCAATGACAGCGTCGCAGATTGAAGCCGATCACTTTAGCGAATTTCTAAAAAATCACGCTGAAGACATAGAAAATTTTTCTTACTACGTCGGTCAAGGTGCTCCACGATTCGTATTAACTATGGATGTTGTTTTGCCTAAAGATAATTATGCACAATTTATAATCGTTGCTAAGGATACTGAATCACGTGAAAAATTAACTGCGGAGATTCGTGAAGAACTCAATAAAAATTTTCCGAATGTCCGAAGTAATATAAAATACATTCAGACAGGTCCGCCGGCGGAATATCCTGTAATGATCAGAGTTTCCGGGTATAACGTCGATCTTGTCAAGGCTCTTGCAAGTGAAGCGGCTAATCGTCTTGCTAATGATCCTAATCTTGAAAATGTTCATCTTGATTGGTTTGAGAAATCAAAGACGTTACATATTGAAGTTGATCAAGATAAATTGAGATCGCTCGGCGTTTCAAGTCAAGCCGTCAAACAAATGCTTTACACTGAGATCACCGGTGCAAAGTCAGCAGAATTTTACACGAATGATCGAACGATTGATATTGATTTTAGGATTTTGGATTCTGAACGAAATAATTTATCGCAAATAAAAAATTTACCGATCTATCTCGGTAATAATTATGTTCCGCTTGAACAAATTGCAAAAATTTCTTTCGACGCTGAAGACGGATTGATAAAGCGTCGTGATCTCAATCCAACAATAACGATTCAAGCAAATATCAAAAGTGGAACTGCTAACGACGCAAGTAAAAAGGCTTATGAAGAACTCAGCGATTTAAAAAATTCTTTGCCGATCGGTTATTCGATTGAAGCCGGCGGATCATTTGAAGACAGTGAAACGTCTATGAAATTTTTGATCGTTCCTATTCCGGCGATGATCTTCATAATTATGACTTTGCTGATGTTCCAACTTCGCAATGCAAAAGATATGATCTTGACGGTTTTAACAGCACCTTTAGGATTGATCGGCGTTAGTCTGATAATGCTTTTGATGAATAAGTCAATGGGATTCGTTGCAGTGCTGGGAATTTTAGCATTGTTCGGAATGATAATTAGAAATTCAGTAATATTAATTGATCAGATACAAAAGCATCTTGCAACAGGTGAAACACTTCACGATTCGATCGTTGATTCAGCGATTTTGAGATTTCGTCCGATAATGTTGACGGCAGCGGCGGCAATTTTAGGAATGATTCCGCTAATGGTTAGTGAATTTTGGGGACCGATGGCAGTAGCGATCGCCGGTGGTTTATTAGTTGCAACTGTTTTAACTTTGTTAGTTTTGCCCGTAATGTATGATTTAATCGAACGACGAAATTAATTTTAATGCAGAATTAGGGCTGAGTGCTGAGGGCTGAAGGCTGAGAAATTTATTTTAAATTCTACATTCTGCATTCTGCATTCTACATTGATCAAATATTTTGCGTCAACGGAGATTGTAATTGAAGGAAAAAATTTTTTTCTCATTGAATATAAAAATAATTTTTTGAAAGTGAGATGATTTTATGAAAATTGTCAAGGTTGACTTAGACAAAAATAGTTATAATATTTTTATTGGCGGCGATCTGAAAAGTGAAATTAAAAATTTTGCTGCTAATGAAAAATTTTCTAAAAAAGCAATGCTGATAACTGACAGCAACATTGAAAAGATTTTTGCTGATCAAATCGTTTCATTGCTTGAAAGTGCCGGGCTTAACGTGAAAATTTTTGTTGTACCTGCCGGTGAGACTTCAAAAAGTTTATCGCAGGCTGAAAAAATTTATACAGCGGCGATTGAATACGGGCTTGATCGTAAGTCAGCGATCTTTGCACTCGGCGGAGGTGTCGTCGGTGATCTTGCAGGTTTCATTGCGGCGACTTATCTTCGTGGACTTCCATTCGTACAAATTCCAACAAGTCTGCTTGCTCAAGTTGATTCAAGCGTTGGCGGTAAAGTTGCAGTTAATCATCAACTCGGAAAAAATTTGATCGGTGCTTTTTATCAACCGAAAGCAGTTTTTATTGATCTCAATTTTTTGAAAACATTGCCGGAACGTGAAATTAAATCCGGGCTTGGTGAAATTGTTAAGTATGGTGTTATCAGCGATAAAAATTTTTTTGATTATCTCAATGATAATGCTGATAAAATTCTAACTTTGGATCATTCGATTATGGAAAAAATTATTTCTCGTTCGTGTGAGATCAAAGCTAATGTTGTAAGTCACGACGAAAAAGAATCCGGCTTGAGAAGAATTTTAAATTTTGGTCATACAATGGCGCATTCGATTGAAGAGGCAAGCGGCTATAGCCGTTACACTCACGGTGAAGCGGTTGCAGTCGGAATGATCGGCGCAGCGTTTATAAGTCGTGAATTGAAAATGATCGGCGACGAAGAATTTAAGCGGCTTGAAAATCTTATCAACAAATTAAAAATGATCTCTCACGTTGAAAATTGTGATGTCGATCATATGTTTAAATCGATTTTCAGAGACAAAAAGACGATCAACGGCAAAATTAGCTGGGTTTTGATGAAGTCGATCGGTGAAGTCAGCATTAATTCAAATGTTCCTGATGAGATCGTCAAAGAGGCTTTTGATTATATTGTTAAATGATTTTGGTGAATGATATGGAAATAATAGTTAGTACTGAGCCGGAAAATTTAAACGTTGACGAAGAAATTATTTCTGAGATCAAGCGAGCTGTTTTAACGATTGGTGAATTATACGACGTTGAAAACAGCGAAGTCAGCATAACATTGACGAATGATAAAACAATTCACGAACTCAATAAAAATTATCGTGGAATTGATCGACCAACTGATGTATTGTCGTTTGCATTTCGTGAAAGTGATGAGCCGAAAATTAATTTTGACTCTGAAGAAGTTGACGAAATTAATAAAATTGACGTTTTAGGTGATATAATAATTTCGATCGAACGTGCTGAAATTCAAGCAGAAGATTATGGGCACAGCTTTAAACGTGAAATAATTTTTTTGACAGTTCACGGTATGCTTCACCTTTTAGGTTATGATCACATTGAAGAGAATGATCGTCTTGAAATGGAGCAAGAACAAAAATTTATTATGGAACGTCTCGGGATCGATAGAAATTAACAAAAATATTTAATAAAAATTATAATTAAGGAGGCTTTAAACAGTTGTAAACTACAACCCGATTAAAATCGGGAGCTTTCAGCAAATAAGAGATTTACTGGGGCTGGTTTACGCAGCCTCTATCCCGTAAGACTTTAAGTCTACCGGCTTACTTTTGTGTTAAAGCGCAATGTGCGCATCATTT
>JAFUZV010000155.1 GCA_017476425.1 Selenomonadaceae bacterium | reverse complement strand
TATTTTTTTACACAAAAAAAGACGATCGATCTTGATCGTCTAATGGTATTCGGTCGGCTTATTTATTTATTGCTATTGCATAGCCTTTTTTAAATCCATTTTTATAGCTTTCATCAAAGCCTTGATTATATCCGGCTTTAAATCCTTCTTTATAGGCTTTCATATTTTCTTTTATTGCGTCGCTATACCCTAATTCATAGCCGTCAGCTAATTATTTGTTTTCTTTATTTTAACAAATTATTTCTAAGTGTCAAGTATTTTTCAATAAACAATTTGATATTTTTTTATTTATGTTATATAATTTCTTCGGAGGTGTTAATTATGAAAAGCATTTCAATTAATGAAAGAATTAAAATATTACGTAAACATTTAAATTTAACTCAAAAAGAATTTGGTTTTAAAATTGGTATAACTTCACAACAGCAAATGGCGAATATTGAAAGAAAAGTTAGCAAAGTTACTGAATCAAACATTAAATTAATTTGTAATGAATTTGGCGTAAATGAAAATTGGTTGCGTTCTGGTGACGGTGAAATGTTTGACGTATCGTCTAAAACTAGCTTGATTGAAAAATTAACTAAAGAATATAACTTGAATCTTGATGAAAAGATGTATATTGAATCTTTTTTAAAAGCCTCTTCAGAAAACAGAGAAAAATTTTTGTATTCTCTAAAAAATATCAATACTATTTTATAAACTTTTTTATGGTTTTGTTCGTGTTGCCTCTTCGTCGTCCAGTGCCCCCGCTCCTCCTCTTCTCTCCTTTTCCTCGTGGCTGTAAAGTTTGAAAAGCGAATGCAAACGCCCAACCTGATCGACAGCGCAATTTAAATAGCGAATGTCAAGAGTTAGAAAAGACGAGATGAGCAAGTAGAGTGCCGGAATACGTAGCGTTAAACGCCTGGAGGCAATGACAAGCAAGCACAAAGACAGGTTTGCAAAAAAATAGTGAAACGGTCGCTTGCGAATTTTTTTGCTTAATAAACCTGTCGACTGCGCAGCGCAGATCATTAGCCGGAAGGCGTAAGCGAAGTAATGAAGGCACGGCGCGCGGCGAATCCGTCTTTTCTTATTCATATACTCTTGACAGAGCTTAAATTGTGCTATTTCTTTCCCCGTGCGTTTGCATTCGCGTTGCACTATCCCGCCGCGTAAAATTTTTTCAAGTCGCTACGCAGAAAAAATTCACAGCGGCAAAAAAAATACAAGTGATTGACATTTCGGAATGAACGCAGTATTTTTTTTCTAACAAAAATAAAGCCACGCGGCGTTTGAGCTACTCAATTTTTAAAGATGATAGTTTAAAGTTTGATCTAAACTTTAAAGCATTATTCATTGTGAATATCGTTGAATTTGTAAATTCTTGTTTCAGTAATTCAAATAAAAATAAATATTTAACTGTGCTTGTTTGTCAAATGTTTTTCAAAATTTTTATTGACCTGCGCAGTTTTTTTTTGTATGCTTATTTTGAGGTGGTGAAAATGTTTGAAATTACGATTGATCACGATTTCCGACCAAATGATTATAAAGTATGGCGTGGAAAAATCGTTGTTGATCCTGCAATTATGCAACAGCGTGATGAATTAGGATATATAGCGCGTGCATTGATGAAACGTCGCGGCTTGAAAATGATTGAAAAGGCTTGCAGAATGAGCATTTATATTTGTCGCCGTCAAGACCCGTTAAAAAAATATTTCGGCGATGGTGATAATTTTTGTAAGTGGATTGCTGACGCTTTGTCCGGGATCGTGTATGCTGATGATTCACTTATTCAAGAATATCACATTTATAAATTTAAAACTGCACAAAGTTGCTTGCAAATAAGAGTTGAAGAAATATGAGCAGAGAAAAAAACATTGAAATTGTTATTAAAAATTCTGGGATTTTAGAATATGAATTATATTTTGATGAGGTTGATTTTTGGAAACGTCGCTTATTACAAAAATCAAAAAAGGAGTATGATTTATATGTTGCGTTGCAGTATTATGAAAGTGTTATTCGTGGTCGTCCTGCTTTTGCTGATCGAATGGACGCAGCACGCAAGCAAGCCGCAAAAGAGATCGCAGAAGAAAGAATGCAAAATCAAGAGGCTGGATTACGTAAAGATGCTGGTATTTTTTTAGTTGCTTGTTCGTTTCTGGCTGTTTTTGCTGATATCACTGCAGAATTATCAAAAAAAGCATTGTCGGATCGTTTAAATGGACAGGTGAAAACTAATTTTGAAGATTGTGTAAAACAAGCAGGAAAATATAAAACGCCTGCTGTCGATATTGATTTTGTAAAGGAACTAGCAGAATTTAATAGAATGCAAGCTCGTCAAGCCTCTACTATTGGTGAAGTTGAATATTTTAAACAAGAAGTAAAAGCATATGAACAAATAATAAAAGAAATGGAGCGCGATTTAAAAAAGAAATTTACAAAAGATGAAATTTTAGCAATGAAAAAAAAGATATTAACCGGCTCTGCACGGAATACAATTTACAGTTTTTTTGGTGATGTATTTGCTGAAATTTTGAGATTTATTTATGGTACTAAAAATTATAATCTAAAAAGAGATATAGGGCGCATGGTTTCTACTGAATTAGGTGTATTTTTAAAAGGAATATTAAGTAAAATTGGGCTTTCTGGTATTGTTGAAGGTGTTGTGATAGCATTTGTTATTGATTTGGTGATTGAAGTTGTGATTAAAATAATTGGTGAGGTTGCTGATTATTTGCGATCAAAATTTGAACTTGTTGAAACGATATTAACATTTAAAATATATTGCGGTGTAAGCCTTGATGTTGTAGGTCATACAATTTCAAAATTTGATTTATTTGACACTTTGGAATATTTATTCTTAAAATTGGTTGGTTTTTGTTTTCAAAAATTAGGCGTTGAGGATTCAAAATTAGCATTGTTAATTTCAAATACTGAAAAAAATAATGAAGATTCTTTTGTTAATGAATTAACAGAAGATAATAGTAAATTTTCTTCTGTTGGTGCTTTGGTTGTGCTTAATGATACTATTGTTGTTTATGATTCTGGGAATGCTGTTTATAATTCTTCTTGTATAAAAAAGATAATTTATGATCCTCAAAAAAGAGAATTAACAGCATTTTTTAATGATAAAAAATCAAGTGTTTATGTTTATTTTGCTGTTCCTATTGAAATTGTTAATAATTTTATGAAAGAACCTGCTAACGCTAGTAGTTTAGGCGCATATTTTAATTATTACTTCAGAGGTCATTATAGTTACAAAAAATTTCAGATAAGATCAGCAAATAAAAAAACTGAAAACAAAAAAAATAAAACAATAATGAAAATCATTGATAAGCCGTCTGGTTGGTATGTAAAAACTGCTGAGGATTTGGACTATTATTACAGTGATCCCGATCGTGTTAGGACAACATATATTGACAGATTCGGGCGCGTCCATTATGTTTGGCGTTGCTATTTTGATGCTAAAACTGGTAAAATGATTAGATATGTAAGAGGTGATTAAATGGAAATGACAAAAGCAAAAACAATTTCAATCAGTTTTTCAACTAGTGATAGCGTGGGAGTTTATTCCTTTGTTAATTCATATGATGTTGAAAGTGATTGTACGCAGTCGCAAATTGTAACATTTGCTGACGTTTGCGCGTCGATCGTTGGTGCTGATGTTGAAAGCATAATAATAAATGAAGAAACAACATTACAATTTGGTACTAATTGAGGTAAAAAAAATGAGTGAAGAAATTAAAGTTTTATACATTGAGTATTTGAAAAATGATGAATCAGAAACATTAACTTTTACACAATGTAAAGATTCTATAAAATTAGCATTTATTGAAAATGTTTTTTTTCCTGCGGCTGCGCCTGTTCTCGGTATTGATTCTATTACTTCTGCATATTATGAAACATCAAGAAAAGTTGACGTAACCTAAGCAACATAAATTTTGATTATGTCAAAATGTTGCAAAAATCACATAAAAGATCAAAAATAAAGGCGCGTGTCGCTATGGAGTCCGGCTCTGTCGAAAGCTGCACTAGTTGAGCTTAAGACGGCTTTAGACGGCTTTAGCGAAACTTGATGACACTTTCGACTTCTTTTTATGGCGTGCTTAATTGAGCCGGTGCTTGTCGCCGTGCGAAATTTAGCACGCAAAACCTAAGCCGGACGACGTGGCACGCGCCCCGATCCCCAAAAAAATGGAAGCCTCTCCGAAAATGGAAAGGCTTTTTTTTCGTGGTGAAAATCTGCGTAGGTGAAAATTTAAAAATAGCGTTTAAAACGCCGTGAAGGGGTCTAGATTAAACGCTGGACACTTCGGACGATAAATCTATCAAGGAGTTAAAAATTTGTTAAAAATAGGCTTTAAAATTGATTCAATAAAAGTGCTTATATAGAAAAGTGTTGAATTAAAAAAATGTTTTGGCGCGGGCTTTTTCAGCTGTCGGCGTGTGCGGTTTTTTCAAGCCGTGAGCTTGTCGAACGTGCGCCGAAAAAACAAGCCGCCGTTGTTCTGCCTTGCGCCGCGTCAAATGAAAATTGCACGTCGCTGAAAAATTTTCTTTGTTTTTTTTTGAGGCTTGCGAAAAAAAAAAACGCCTTTTTGTGAAATGACTTCGGAAATTTCAACAAAAAGGCAAAATTTTAAAGTGGCGCGCTTTAGATCGCTGATTTGCGCTTGTCTGTTCCGTTTAAAGTAAGTTCGTAGGCGTTAAATGTAAGGCGTGAAAAGATTCGGCGCAGTGTTAATGATTCGCAGTCGGCGTTGACTGGTAAATTGGTTGTTACGATCGTTTGGCGTTTGTTGGTGTAGCGTTCGTTGACGATTTCAAAAAGGAGAGTATCAGAAATGGGGCTGTGTCCTTCAGCTCCTAGATCGTCAAGGATCAAAACTTGCATAAGAGAAAGTTTCTGGAGAAAGTCGCGCCATTCTTCTTTGGACATAATGTCTTTATTCAGCATAATTTTGGGAAGAGTGATCAAGAAGACGCGGCGATCAATGATTAATTCTTGTGCAAGGATACAAGCAAGCATAGTTTTACCCGTGCCAACGTCACCATGTATGATAAGGTTTTGTTTGTTTTGGAGTGCTCGGCGTGCTTGTTTAATGCGGTTTAAAGTTGCGCCGTCTGCTTGGTAATTTTGCAAAGTCAAGCCGTGAAAAATTTTAGGCAGGTGTGCTTCTTCTGCGCCGTCAAGTATGGTCTGCTTTCTCCAAAACTCGCAGGGCTTCTTGGAAATTTCGCCCGTCTCTGAAATGATTGTGTATTCGTGGTTTTTGTCTCTGCAATGTTTATGCAAACAATGACGCTTGCATTCTGCGCAGTCTTTAATCTCTCGGCGTGCTAATTCAATGTCTAAAATTTCCTCGTCGGTATGCTCTCCATATTGCGCCGTGATCTCTTCTCTGTTATGTTCGATAATGCTTCGATTCGTTTTTTCGTGCATTATTCTGAATTGCGTTGCAAAGTCCATAACGTTTCCTACAGCTTCGCCGATCGATGAAAAGGTCAATTCTTCTTCTTCGTCGTCGGCTTCCTCGAAATTATAGCCGTCGTCGATGTATTCTTTCATTTTGCATTCTCCTTTAATTATCAAATCTGTCTTCAGCAATGGCTTCTTTCATAATTTTGACGATCTCCAAATAATCAACGGTGTCAGTTTCGGCGTTGTAATTTGCGTCGAAGGCTTCGGAAAAAATCCACGATCTGTAATGGATTTTTCCTGTCTCGTCGCGGTATTCCATTACGCCCGGATATTCAGCATTAAAGCGATCGATCGTCTTTTGCTCCGTCATTCCTTGTTTATCCATAGGTAAAAAGCCGTGTTTATTCGTGCCGTCTTCGTTGAAGTCGTCGCGCCACGTGCCGGTTTTATCCCCCGCCTTGTCTCGCGGCTTTCTTTCAAAGTCTTCAGTTGGTTTCATGCCTAAGATACGTTGACAAGTTGTTTCCATATATTTGAAGTTGGTCAAAAGATCGGTTCTGCCAGTGCGCTCTTGCTGTTGCTTAACTTGATAGCATGCTTGATTAACGGTGTCTTGTCCGTAACGCTGAACAAGCAACTTAAAATCTTGAGAGATAGCGGGTTGCTGAGTAGTTGGATCGGGGTGATCTGTTTGCGTTGTAGTAGGTTTCGGAAGTTGCTGAGGCTTTTTAGTGTCCGGAGAGCCATTCGCGCCGAGATTATTTTTTTCTTTTTCTTTTAAAAAAAATCTATCAATCGATCTATCCTGAATTTTTTCTGAATTGCTATTGTGAAAAGTTTCTGAATGATCATTTTGATCTAATTCTTCACCTTCAGATTTTTTTAATGAATTTTGCTGATTGATAGATGTAGTGATAGATGTAGTTGTAGTTGTAGGAGTAGTGGTAGTGGTAGTGGGTAGCAAGGTCAATTTCGCTTGATTTGACGCCGTTTTTTGGCTGTTAGGTGGTGTTGAAATGTCAACTCTTGCACAACTTTTCTTGCAAGAGTTGATCAAAACTTGATCAGAAGTTGAGCAAGAATTGATCAAAACTTGATCAGAATTTGACATTTCCTCTGAACTTTTGCACGAATTTTCCACCGCTTTACTTACTTTTTTAGCTTCATTTTGTATATTTTTAAAGTCAATTTCTAGTGAATGATCTTTTGAATAAAAAGCATAATAAATTTTTTCGCCGTTTTCAATCATATAAATTTTTTCAAGGTCAATTAAAACTTTCCTTGCTTTGGTGATCGTTCTCTTGTCTAATGATGTCAAAGCAGACAAAAAGCGATCTGACATTTCAAAGGGCTGTTGCCATTCAAGTGTATTGCAATAATTAACAAGCGTAGTATAAAGAAATTTGACGCTTGATTGTTGCACTCCTGTTTTTTTGGTTGGCGTGTCGTAGTTCTGCGAAAATTTAATAATGTCATTAAGCAAGTAAGCATATTTCTTATTTTTGAAAGGTGCTTTTGACATTCTGTTTCTCCTTTGCTATAATGCTTTTGATTGATTTTCCTTTAGTCCTTATTTATAGATTGCAGTTTTTTCCTCCGCTATGGCGGTTTTTTTTTGCAAAAAATTAATAAATAAAATTTATGTTTCTTGAAAGTGTTCACCTAGCTCGTAGGTTTTGATATAAGAATTGTCGTTAATGCTAGTGGCTTTAATAAAATTTTCGTCAATGAGTTTTTGAAGTGGCTTTGTTAAATTGTTCTCGTGGATGCCTAATTCTTTGGCTAAATTTCTTCTGGTATAAATGACATTCCCGTTGTTTTGAATCAACTTATTAGCAATTTTGATAATGATTTGATATTCGTTTTTGCTAAGGTTCGTATCATCTAACTTCGCAATAATAGTTTTCGGTTTAACTGCTACCATTTTGATCACCTCCTCAAAATTTTTTCTTGTCTCCTTTCATATACAATTATATAATGTTTGCTTTATATGTCAAGCCTTTTTTAATTATAAATGTTGTAAAAATGCTTGTGAAAAATTTTCAATGTATAGTTATATTTTTATGTAAGTATTGATTTTTCAAGGTATATTTGATAAAATTATAAAGGTGGTAGAAATGACAGAAAGAAAATTAAAAATTACTTTTTTTGATTGGTATACAGAAAATAAAATAGAAAAGGAATTTAAAATTTTGTCAACTGCTACTGATTCGCAGCTTGTGGCTTTTGCTTGGCAAGTTGCAAGATTATTTGATGATAAAGACTTAGAATCAATTAAAAAAATTGTTAGCACGGAATTAGACCCCTATGATTATTGATCGTTGGTGTTGTTATGGCTCTTACTATTATTTTGCGGATCGTTTTTGGTAAATCAAATGGCGATAATGTTATTTTAAATATTGAAAATCCTAATATGGATTTAACATTAAATGATTTAAAAAAATCTGGTGGTATTTTGGACACTGCAAAGCCTGTTTTGGGCGTATCTTCAATTAAAAGTTCTTATTATGTTTATTCACGTAAAACAGAATTAAATTAGGAGGTGTTACACGTGGCGACTACTTTAAATAATGGTGTTCGTACAATTCAAATCAAATTTTCTTCGGGTTCTATGACAGTCAGTAAAATTCGTGAGGCTGTAACGTCTGCGCAGGTGGCAACGTTTGCGAATGCTGTCGCGGCGTTTACTAATAAAGTCTTAACCGGTTATGTTATCAATGATAAAGAATCTTTTGATGTCAATAGTTGAGGTGTTTAAAATGTCGACTTCAGATAAATTAAATATTCGTTTCACTTTTGATAATGGAACTAATTCGACTATGAGTATCAGCGATTACAAGGCGGGTTCTGCTACAAATGAAAATCTTCAAACGCTTGCTAATGCGGCGGCTAATGTCCTTGAAACGGACGACAGCGGCACTTTTGTTTCAATTACTAATGTTACTCACGTTGTTACTAGTGAAACGTCTTTAGCCGATTCTCTCAATTTGCCTATCACTCCGTCTACTTAATTTTTTTAATATAAGTAAATATCTCAATAAAGGAGGTGGAAGGTTATGGCACTTACATATTCAGCACAAGTTAAAACTAAGCAAGGTGATAAGAGTGTTACACAAACTTTTAACAAATTGCTTGAAACAATCGATACTGATCAACAGATTAGTCAATTCGGCAGTGCTTACGCTGATCTTTTTGACAGTGATGTTACACTTACTGCATCCGTTGCGATTCGTAAACGTACCATAGCCGGAGCTTAATGACGAGTTTAGAATATACGCTTGAAAATAACACCGGCAAGAAGACAATCACAATCAGCAATGTCCGCAGTGATATTGACAGTCAAGCGGCTAAAGTGAATGCGTTCGGCGATGAGTTGACGACTTATCTTAACGGTGATTACGCTATGACGGCGGCTACTAAGATTGTAACCGAAGAAACTCCTATTAAATTAAGCTAATCAAAATTCCTTTCTGCTTTTTTAATAAGCCGCTGGCGTTATGTCTGGCGGCTTTTCAATAGGTGGTTAAAATGGAAGAAAATATTATTTCTGCGCTCGCTAATCACGGTTTCAGCGCGGTTGTTGCTGGTTATGTGTTATTTTCAGTTAATAAAACTCTTGGCGAATTGGTCAATGAAATTAGAGAAATGAAAATTGATCTTAAGGTCATAACAAAGGAGATCGACAAGATCGGCGAAAAGTAAGGCGGT
>JAFUZV010000154.1 GCA_017476425.1 Selenomonadaceae bacterium | reverse complement strand
TTAGCGTCATTTTCTATATTTTTAAAGTCAATTTCTAGTGAATGATCTTTTGAATAAAAAGCATAATAAATTTTTTCGCCGTTTTCAATCACATAAATTTTTTCAAGGTCAATTAAAACTTTCCTTGCTTTGGTGATCGTTCTCTTATCTAATGATGTCAAAGTAGACAAAAAGCGATCTGACATTTCAAAGGGCTGTTGCCAAGAAAGTGTATTGCAATAATTAACAAGCGTGCTATAGAGAAGTTTCACGCTTGATTGTTGCACTCCTGTTTTTTTGGTTGGCGTGTCGTAGTTCTGCGCAAAATTGATAATGTCATTAAGCAAGTAAGCATATTTCTTATTTTTGAAAGGTGCTTTTGACATTCTGATTCTCCTTTGCTATAATGCTTTTGTTGAATTTTCCTAGCTCCTTATTTATGAATTGCAGTTTTTTCCGCTATGGCGGTTTTTTTTTGCAAAAAATTAATAAATAAAATTTATGTTTCTTGAAAGTGTTCACCTAGTTCGTAGGTTTTGATATAAGAATTTTCGTTAATGCTAGTGGCTTTAATAAAATTCTCGTCAATGAGTTTTTGAAGTGGCTTTGTTAAATTGTTCTCGTGTATGCCTAATTCTTTGGCTAAATTTCTTCTGGTATAAATGACATTTCCATTGTTTTGGATCAACTTATTAGCAATTTTGATGATAATTTGATATTCGTTTTTGCTAAGGTTCGTATCGTCTAACTTTGCAATAATAGTTTTCGGTTTAACTGCTACCATTTTGATCACCTCCTTAATTTTTTTCTCGTCTCCTTTCATATGCAATTATATATTATTTGCTTTATTTGTCAAGTTTTTTTTAATTATAAATGCTGTAAAAATGCTTGTTGCTGATTTTTAAATTGTAATTATATTTTTAGTAAATTTTGCATAAGCATTGATTTTTCAAGATATATTTGATAAAATTGCAATGGTGGTTGAAATGACAGAAAGAAAATTAAAAATTACTTTTTTTGATTGGTATGCAGAAAATAAAACAGAAAAGGAATTTAAAATTTTGTCAACTGCTACTGATTCTCAACTTGTGGCTTTTGCGTGGCAAGTTGCAGAATTATTTGATGATAAAGACATAGAATCAATTAAAAAGATTGTTAGCACGGAATTAGATCCGTATGATTATTGATCGTTGGTGTTATTATGCCTCTTACTATTACTTTGCGTATCGTTTTTGGTAAAGCTGACGGCGATAACGTAATTTTAAATATTGAAAGTCCTGATATGGATTTAACGTTAAATGATTTAAAACGATCTGGCGGTATTTTGGACACTGCTAAACCTGTTCTTGGCGTATCTTCTATTAAAAGTTGTTATTATGTCTATTCTCGTAAGACAGAATTAGAATAATTTTTTTGGAGGTGTTACACGTGGCTACTACTTTAAATAATGGCGTTCGTACAATTCAAATTAAATTTTCATCTGGTTCTATGACTGTTAGTAAAATTAAAGAATCTGTAACGTCTGCGCAGGTGGCAACGTTTGCGAATGCTGTCACGGCGTTTACTAATAAAGTCTTAACCGGTTATGTTATTAATGATAAAGAATCATTTAATGTTAATAGCTGAGGTGTTTAAAAATGTCAACTTCTGATAAATTAAATATTCGTTTCACTTTTGATAATGGAACTAATTCAACTATGAGTATCAGCGATTACAAAGCGGGATCTGCTACAAATGAAAATCTTCAAACGCTCGCTAATGCGGCTGCTAATGTCCTTGAAACGGACGACAGCGGTACTTTTGTTTCAATTACTAATGTTACTCACGTTGTTACTTCTGAAACGTCGCTTGCTGATTCTCTCGATCTCCCCATTACTCCGTCTACTTAAAATCTACATAAAAATTTTAAATGAAAGGAGGTGAAAGGTTATGGCACTTACATACTCAGCACAAGTTAAAACAAAGCAAAATGACAAATCAGTTACACAAACTTTTAACAATATGATTCAAACAATCGACACTGACGAACAGATCAGTCAATTCGGCAGTGCTTACGCTGATCTTTTCAGTTCTGATGTTACGCTTACTGCGTCTGTTGTGATTCGTAAGCGTACCATAGCCGCAAGTAATGACTAGTTTAGAATATACGCTTGAATGCAATGCCGGCAAGAAGACGATCACAATTAACAATGTCCGCAGTGATATTGACAGTCAAGTTGCTAAAGTCAATGCGTTTGCTGACGAGTTGACGGCTTATCTTGATGGGGATTACTCTCCAACGGCGGCTACTAAGATTACTACTGAAGAAACACCGATCAATTTAGGATTAGGAAGTTAATTTTAAAAGTCCTTTCTGCTTTTTAAATATGCCGCTGGGCGTTATGTCTAGCGGCTTTTCAATAGGTGGTTAAAATGGAAGAAAACATTATTTCTGCGCTCGCTAATCACGGCTTCAGCGCGGTTGTTGCTGGTTATGTGTTATTTTCAGTTAATAAAACTCTTGGCGAATTGGTCAATGAAATTAGAGAAATGAAAATTGATCTTAAGGTCATAACAAAGGAGATCGACAAGATCGGCGAAAAGTAAGGCGGT
>JAFUZV010000153.1 GCA_017476425.1 Selenomonadaceae bacterium | reverse complement strand
TAAATTTTGCGATTGAAATTGCGATCGCTCCGCTGCCTGTTCCGAGATCAGCAATTTTAATTTTGCCGCTGAAATTCTTTAATCGATCAGTAACCGCCTCAACTAAAATTTCAGTTTCCGGACGTGGTATCAAAACATTTTCATCAACGATTAAATCAAAATTCATAAATTCTTTACTTCCAACAATATAAGCGATCGGCTCACCTTTCAATCGACGTTGAATTAATTTTTTATACATAAATAAGTGATCGTCAGTCAAATGTCGATCACTGTTTAAATATAAATTCAATCGATTAGTCTTTAAAACATTACAAAGAAGAATTTCAGCCTCAAGCCGTGCATTTTCAATTTCGTTACAAAGTTTATCAGTCGATATTTTCAATATTTCAGCTATCGAAGATTTTTTCAAATAAATCGCCTTTTTTCAAATTGTTGGGCAATGAAATTTATCTCGATGTGTCAGATAATATTCTTTCATTGCGGCATTCTGTTGACCAAATGAAAGATGTCCAACAACAACATTTTCAGAAACAATTATCGCTAAAGATTGAGCAGCACAAAATGAACAAATTTGCGCTTCATCAACACCTACGCCGTTACCTTCTGCCGGAATATGAAATCCTTTCATAACCTGCCATAAATTTTTTGAAAATAAAATAAATCCTATGCTAAAACGTACCGGGCAAGGTCTATATTTCATTTTTTGAATCTGTAAAGCGGCATTCATTTTATCAATCGACGGAACAATATTTCCTTCACTCCACATAAATTTTGCAACTTCCGGATTTTTTTCAATCATTCTATGACCTTGTGCACCATATAAAATTCTTTCAAACTTTTGTTCATAAAACTTATCTAAACCGAAAATTTCTAAAATCCTGACGTGTCCATATCCATTTATAGGTATAAGCGGCGCAACGAAACCTACATTATATTGTCCTTTCTCTTGCACTTCTAAATATGTTTGCAACATTTTTTCAAAACAATTTTCAGTGACAAAAATATCTTCGTCCATTTTGTAAATTATTAAGGCTTTTTTATAAATCGTAATCGCTGCGTTTTGTGCTAAACAAACATTATTTTCTTTAGTACTCAAATATGACCAATTATTTTCTCTTGCAATTCTTTCAAGTTCTTCATCAAATAATCCAGAAGAAATTATGCAAATATCTAATTCTTTAGGCGTAAATGCTTTAACACGAGAAAAAACATCTTCATAAAGAAAAGATTTATAACCTGCTAAAATGATCAAAAGTTGAGTAGAGTCCTTTCTTCTGTCAATGAAAATATTTTTTTTATCTACATCAGAGGATATGGGCGATGGAGCATCTCCGCTTACAAGTTCAATATTCACTTTTAATACCTCCATTAAAATTTATTAATTGCTTGCAAGTCTTCTTGACTGATCAGCGGTTATCAACGCAGAAATAATTTCATCAAGATCGCCATTCAACACGCTGTCAAGTTTATGAAGTGTCAAGCCGATTCTATGATCAGTAACTCGACCTTGTGGAAAATTATATGTTCTGATTCTTTCACTTCGATCGCCGCTGCCAACTTGATTTTTACGATCAGCAGCAATAGCATCATTTTGTTCTTGCTTAGCTTGATCCAAAATTCTTGATCTCAAAACTCTCATAGCCTTTTCCTTATTCTTGAGTTGAGATTTTTCATCTTGACATTGTACAACAATACCCGTCGGCAAATGTGTAATTCTGATCGCCGTTTCAGTTCGATTGACGTATTGACCACCGGCACCGCTTGCACAATAAGTATCAATTCGCAGATCATTAGGATTGATCTCAATGTCAACGTCTTCAGCCTCAGGCAAAACTGCAACAGTTACCGCTGAAGTGTGAATACGTCCGCTTGATTCTGTAACGGGTATTCTTTGCACACGATGAGCACCGCTTTCATATTTCAACTTGCTATATGCGCCGTAACCTTCAACCGCAAATGAAACTTCTTTAAAGCCGCCGATCGTCGTTGGATTTGAGTCCATTAAATCAACTTTCCAGCCTTGACGCTCAGCATATCTGTTATACATTCTGAAAAGATCACCGGCGAAAAGTGCCGCTTCATCACCACCAACTCCGCCACGAATTTCAACAATAACATTTTTATCGTCATTTGGATCTTTCGGCAAAAGCAAGATCGGAAATTCTTTTTCTAAATTATCTTTCTCACGGCGAAGTGAATTTAATTCTTCAGCGGCAAGTGATTTTAATTCGTCGTCATCTGATTCTTCCAAAACAATTTTATCTTCGTCGATCGTCTCACAAATTTTTTTGTAAGTGCGGAATTTGTTCACAACATTTTCAAGTGCTGAATGTTCACGATTAATTTTAGTAAAACGCTTTACATCAGAAATGATCGACGGATCACCAAGCATTGACTCAAGTTCCATATATCGATCTTCAACGGCTTGTAACTTCTCTATCAAAAATTTTAACCTCACAATCTCATAAAAAAATTTTTTCAATCGAAATGAAATTATAACAAAGCGCAAAAAAAAATCAAGCTGTGTTGAAAGCAATTTTATAATCAACACTTCTTGATCAAAATTTTTTAAAAGTGTTTTGACTCACTTAACAGAATTTAATAACGTATGCCAAGCTAAAGTTGCACATTTCACACGCGCCGGCATATTTGAAATATTTTTTAACGCCGCCGCTTCGTCAAGTTCTTCAAGTTCATTATCATCACTGATCTCACCTTTGATCATTGCAATGAAAATTTCTGCTAATCGTTTCGCTTCATTAACGTCTTTACCTTTGAGAAGATCGATCATCATATCAGTTGAGGCTTGACTAATTGCACAGCCTGCACCCGTGAATGACGCATCAAAAATTTTTCCGTCTTTAATCTCAAGTTCTAAAGTAATTTCATCACCGCAGCTTGGATTGTGTCCACGTTCGGAGATCGTCGGATTTTGCAAATTATGTTTATGTTCAGGCGATCTTGAATGTTCGGCGATCAATTCAGTATAAATATCATCAAGAATCAAGTTTTAACACCTGCCTAACTTTGCTTAATGCTTCGATCAGTCGATCAATATCATCAGTCGAATTGTATAAATAAAAACTTGCTCGGCACGTTGCACGCTGATTAATATACTTATGCAACGGTTGTGCACAATGGTGACCGGCACGAATTGCAACGCCTTCAAGATCAAGAATCGTCGCTACGTCGTGAGGATGAACTTCCTTAACATTGAAAGCAATTATTCCGGTTTTGTTATCACGTTTTGAATTGCAGCCATAAAGATCAATGAAAGGTAAATTTTTTAATTTTGGAATAGCATAATCAATCAGCTCTTTTTCAATTCGTTCGATCTCATCAAAGCCGATCATTTCAATATAATCAATCGCTGCGCTTAATCCTGCTGCGCCGCCAACATTTTGAGTACCTGCTTCAAATTTCGCCGGCAATTCAGCAAAAGTTGTCGTCTGTTCTTCAACGTATTCGATCATATCTCCACCGGTTAAAAATGGCGGCATCATTTCTAAAAATTTTTCACGTCCATATAAAACACCTATACCCATAGGCGCAAGCATTTTATGACCGCTGAAAACTAAGAAGTCAACATTAAGCGATTGAACGTCAACTTTAATATGAGGCACGGACTGCGAACCGTCAACAATGATCACTGCGCCGACTTCGTGAGCTTTATCAGAAATTTTTTTAATGTCGTTGATCAAGCCAAAAACGTTTGACACGTGAGTTACAGCAACAATTTTTGTTCGTTCGGTGATCTTTTTGTCTATCTCTTCATCGCTTAAATTTCCGTCGTCGTCGAGATAAATATATTTTAAAGTTGCGCCTGTAGCCTTAGAAATTCTTTGCCACGGTACTAAATTAGAATGATGCTCCAAAATCGAAATTACAATTTCATCACCGCTTTGAAGATTCTGCAAGCCGTAACTGTAAGCGATCAGATTTAAAGACTCAGTAGCATTTTTTGTAAAAATAATTTCACGTGGACTTTTTGCATTGATAAACTTTGCAACTTTAGCGCGAGTACTTTCGTAAATATCCGTTGCCTT
>JAFUZV010000152.1 GCA_017476425.1 Selenomonadaceae bacterium | reverse complement strand
TTGTATCGCAGTGATCGTGAATTAATTGTAACAAATGAGTATGTCAGTGATCTTGATTCTTCACTCAAAGGTAGTAATGATGCTACTATATCGGCTGATACTAAAGTCACATTAGTTGACGCGGCACTTGAATACACTGATACAACGGCGTTGTACATTATCGGTAATGCTTTAGCTGATACGCTCATTGCTTCTAATAATGGTGATACACTTTATGGCGGTGGCACGAAAGCTGATACACTTGTCGGCGGTGAAGGTGCAGATAAATTTGTTTACAAAGCTGGCGATGGTGCTGACGTGATTGTCGATTATGATCCTGAAAAAGATCAGATTTACTTCTTAGATACCGCAACGACGATCGCAAGTTCGACACTCAACACTAAAACCGGTGCAGTAGTATTCAATATTACTGATCAAGCAGGCAAGAATAAATCATCAATCACAATTCAAAATGCACAATACAAGCCGATCACTTTCCAAAATGAAAATGGATTAATCACAAAACAAGTCTTCGGCAATAAAAATTATGAAATTCAAAGTACTGATGTTACCACTACAGCAACAATCGACGTTACGGCAAATACAGCGGTTGTTACGCTTGACGGTTCTAATATTAATGATCCTCTTTACTTGATCGGCAACAGCGCAAACAATTTAATAATCGGCGGCGGCGGCGATGATACTTTGCAAGGCAAGACCGGCAAAGATACAATGACCGGCGGCAATGGCAGTAATATATTTGCTTTCGGTAGCAATGACGGCACGGCAAATTGGATCACTGATTATGGTGATCATGATACTCTTATGGCGATCAGCGGTGCAGTTACTTCAGTGGCAACGATCAAAAATTCTTCTGATATGACTGCAACAATCGGCAAGACTAAAGTCAGAATCAAGGACTTAAAAGGAAACAAATTAACTGTTGTTGATTCTCTCGGCAGTGCTTCAAGTCAAGTTGTCGGTGTTAATTTAATTGACGTTTCTAACGATGATATTATTACTGACGGAGCAACACTCAACACGGCGATCAATACAAATCTGATCACAATTAACGCAGCTGCTGTCACTAAAGATTTTGCTATTGTGGCGAATGCTAAAAATAATTATATCGTTACCGGCGATAGTAATGAAACGATTTCAACCGGCGCAGGCAAAGATACTATTGAAGTTTCACCAGTCTCAGGCAAAACAATTACTATTAAAGATTATACTGCAGGTTCTGATGTTCTTAAATTAAGTAATGGCACAACTATTGACAATGCTACGATTGTTGCGGCTAGTGGTGATATTGCGGAACACGTTCAATTAACTATTAAAAATAGCAGTAATACTTCTAATGTTGACGTTTTCGGCACAATTACTACTAACAAGAAAAACGTTAAATCTTACGGTAAGATCACTGTTAATGATGGTGATGGTAATACTTTCGCTCAAGCATTCGGCGGCACGGCGATCACTGTTGCTAATGGTGATGGTGCAACTATTGACGCTACAGTTAATCCGACAGTTGCTAATATTTACGCCGGAAAACGTTCAAAATCTGTTACAATCATTGGTAATTCAAATAACAATTCAATAACCGGCGGAACTAAAGGCGATACGATCATTGCAGGCAGTACAGGTGATACTCTCAACGGTGCTGCAGGTAACGATATGCTTATCAGTACTATTTCAGGATCAGTTACAATGATCGGTGGTGCAGGTGCTGATACCATTCAAGCTCATAGTAGCGATAATTATATTACTACCGGCGCAGGTAAAGACGTAATTGTAATTTCAACCGGCGACACCGGTACTGATATAATTAGTGATTATGCTGCAGGCAGTGATAAAATTTCGCTTGACGGTACAATGAGTCTTAGCAATGCAAGTCTTGACGGTACTTCAGTTGTATTGACTTTCAAAGATAGCGGATCAACAAATAAAGTTCTCAAACTCACTAATATGAGAGACAAGAAGATCACTATTGTTGATAAAGACGGCAATTTTACAAGTCAACCGTATGCAGCATCAACATTGACAATCGTTAATAGTGACGGTGATACAATCGACGCATCGACTGACGCAAATTCAGATGTTACAACGATCAATGCAAAGAAGAGATCAAAAGCTGTTAATATTATCGGAAATGTTAAAGACAATTCGATCATTGGTGGCAGTAAAGGCGATACATTAAGCGGCGGTAGCGGTGGAACTAATACATTAACCGGCGGTAAAGGTAATGACTTCTTTGTATATGAAGGCGGCGACGTAATTATCACTGATTATTCAGTTGCTAAGAATAATGCTGACGAGATCGTTTTAGCTGACGGTTTGACGCTGAAAAATTTGTCGGCTGTCAACAATGATTATTATTATGTTGATGGTAAAGACGTGGTTTTCGTAGTGTCAGATAGCAGTGACACAGTTGGAACAATCAACGTTAAAAACGGCAAGGATAAGGCAATTACTTTCAATGGTTCTGCTTCGAGTTATTCTAAGACTTATAATGATTACACTGAAAAAGTCTTTGCTAAGAAGGATTCAACGAATACTTATACAGCCTCAAGTGAAGATTCACGAATCAAAACTATTAACGCTAAATCTAAATCAACCGCTGTTTATATCATTGGCAATAATTTTGCTGATGGAACAATCTCAACGATTACCGGCTCAGCGAAAATTGATACTTTGCAAGGCGGTAGCGGAAACGATTCACTGATCGGCGGTAAAGGTGCTGACATTTTCGTATTCAGTGACGGTTCTGATACTATTAGTGATTATGTTGTAGGTACTGATATTGTTTCGATCACCGGCACTTCAGTAAATGCAACTCCGACTTACGAAGGAAATTATCTCAAAGTTACAACTGCTAACAATGGAACGCTTTATATTAACAATGCAAAGAATAAAAAAGGCGTTGAACAGAAGATTAAATTTATGGAAAATGGTGTTGTGACTTCGCAGGTTTACGGCTTGTCAACGGTTTCAATCGGAGCGAATGACGGCGCAACTATCAGTGCAAATACGACGATTAATAAAGCAGTTACAACGCTTGATGCTAACAAGAGAAAGACAGCAGTTGTTCTCGTTGGCAACTCTAACAATAATACATTGATCGGCGGAAGTGGCGCAGATTCACTTTATGCAACGAGCGGAGATAATTCACTTGTTGGCGGAGTCGGTAAAGACACAATGATCGGTGGCAGTGGTAAAGATACTTTCTATGGCGGAGCCGGTGATGATGTTGTTTCGCTTGCAAGTTCGCACGATAACAGCGTAATAAATTACAATGCAGGCAATGATATTGTTTACAGCTTCGGCACCGGCGATGTGATTAAAGTTGCAGACAATCAGAAGATCGAAACTGCAACGGAAGTTACAGCAGGTACTGAATATAAATTGATCGTTAAGAATAACAAAGGTAAATCTGTTGGAACAATCGATCTTAAAAATAGCAGTTCAGCGTTTACACTTACCGAAGAGACAGGAAATCCTGTAATAGATAACAAAAAGCAAATTGCAACGACAACTAAGACTTGGTATGTTGAAGTTGGCGGCGTTAAGGCGGCTTATAAGACTGAAGCAACAACTGCATCGACTAAGGCAGATAGTTTTGTAGAGCACGATTTTGAAGAATTGATTGCAGATGATAACTTTGCAACGACTAATGATCTTGATAATATCCTTTCGACAAGTGCAGACAGCACGGCGATCACCGGTGAAATCATCAATCCGATCGATTCAACAAGTTTAACGAATGTTACAGCCTCAATAACCAAGAAGAAAAAATAATTCGGAATGCGAAATTAGGAATTCGGAATTGAAAAAATTTTAATTAAAAATTCTTAATAAAAAAGCGGCTACTCTGAAATTTGAGTAGTCGCTAATTTTTTTTTAATTTAATTTTTATTTCTTCTTTTGCTTTTGAGAAGTTGCAAGTTGATCAATTTGATTTGTTTGATCGAAATTATTAATCGTTGAAAGATCGTAATTATAATTTGTTGAGATCGAAATTTCTTTATCGTTGATTATTTCGTTGAGATCATTAGCCTCAGCAATAACATCATCAGCGAAGAGTTCACGATATGCACTTTCATCATAGCCATCATAATATTCTTCTTCATCACCGCTGAAAGTTTCAACAGTGATAGTCATATCTGCAGCATCTTTAAAGGTAATTGTGCCTGCACCGATTGTAAGGACATAATCATCACCTTTTACTTCGCCTTTGGTGACTTTCGTCTTATTGCTAGCAAGTTTAATAATGTCTCCTTTATCTTTGTCATAGCCAACAATTACATCATTACCTTCACCGGTCGTGTACTTGATAAGATTTTCACCTGTACTTTGTGAAAGATCAATGCTGTCATTACCTGCACCAGCAATTAAAGTATTTTCAGAACCATTAACAACGAGAGTATCATCACCAGCACCACCAGTAAGCGTATTTGCTGAACCGATAACACTAAGATAATCATTAGCGGCATCGCCTTGAATTAAATTAGACGCTCCGAAAGCATTAATCGTATCGTTACCAGCACCACCAGACAGTGTATCGCTACCAGTGCTTGTTCCTATGATCGAATCATTGCCAGCATTGCCAAGAATGTAATTATTGCCTGCTGTCGCTATGATTGTATCAGCACCGCCGCCGCCTTTGATAGTATTATTTTGAGTATTTCCGATTATATATGCAGCATAAGCCGCTTTGCGTCCGCTAGCATTAACGGTTTTTACTGAAGAATTATATGACTTAGTGAGATCGATTGTATCGCCGTCAGCTGCTCCGAAAGTGATCGTCTCTGTATCGAAAATTTGCGCTGTGCCGTCAATATTGATCTTTTTCTTCGTCTTCTTAGCAATACCATTAACGATCGTAATTGTATTGGTTGTCTCTTCATCTTCAGCATTAGTAACAGTGAGAATTAAATTACCTGTTTTAGCACTAGTATATTCAGCATTCGTCAAGGTGTAACCGTTAAGGCTGATTTTGTCTGCGCCGGCTGTATAATCAGTAATAGTATCATCACCACCGCTGTAAATGATCAAATCTGCACCTTTGTTAGTAACGATTGAATCATTGCCGCCGCCTGGTCTAATCGTATCAGCTTTTGCAGAGCCTTTAATCAAATTATCTTTAGCGTTTGCAGTAATGTCGATTGATTTATTATTGTTAGCTGCATTGATCGTCGCAACGTCCGTATCAGCAACATATGTATCAGTTTCATTCTTAGTGAAGATTTTTTCATAATAATCATTGTAAGTTTTGCCGGTACCGTTGACAGTGATCGATTTATCTTTACCGTTGATAATCGTCAATTTGTCTGAAATTTCATTTTCCTCATCGCCTTTGAAAGTCATAATTACATTTTTGCCGTCGACAGTGTAAGTATCAAGATTAATTCCACTTGCAAGCTTGATTTGATCGGAATTATTTTTAGCAACAGCATAATCATAAATAGTATCATTGCCGCCGCTGAAGATAAATAGATCATTACCGCCGCCACTGATCAAAGAATCATTTGTTGAGCCGCCGTCAAGTGTATCAGCCGCTGATCCGCCTCTAATTGTATTGTCGTTAGCATTACCGATCAAGTAAACTGATTTAGTTCGTTTAGCTCCGTTGATATATTTGACTTCTTCATTCGTTGAAGTGTCAACAGTATCACCATCAGCATTAGCAACCGCCAAAGTAACTTTGCCATAAATTTGTGAAGTTTGCACACCGTCTTTATCAATGATCGTGATCTTCTTGCCTGCCATTTTAGTAAGTGTAAGAGATTCATCTTCACTTGTAGCAAAGATCAAATCTTTACCGTCGGAACTGGTTGTAACTTTGCTAATGCTATTATGGAACTTGATAACGTCAGCACCTACAGCATAATCAGTAATAATTGAATTTCCGCTTATATAATCAACGGTGTCTTTACCTTTACCGGTTGTGATAGTGCTATCGCCTGCAGAAGAAATATAATTTGCCTTTGCATTGCCGAGATAGACGGTTGAATTTATACGAGCTGAGCCGTCAATAGTAGCTATTGAGCCGTCGATTGAAGCATTGATCGTTGCAGCGTCATCATTAGTAACAGTTATTGAATCAGTTCCAAATTGCTGACTTAAAATTACATTGCCGTCAGTATCTTTGAAAGTAACATGTTTACCTGCGCCGTCAACAAGTCTGATTGATCCTTTAGTAACAGTGAAAGTTAGATCGCTAGACTTCTTGACAGTTGCTACTTTGCTAACTGCAACATTATTAAGTACGATCGTATCATCAGCAGTATAATCAGTGATCCAATCTGCGCCATCACCTTTTGAATAATAGAAAACATCTGCGCCATCACCACCGGTTAAGCTGTCTGCACCTGTTCCGCCGATCAGCGTATCATTTCCGGCAAGCGCACTGATTGAATCAGCTTTAGCAAAGCCGCTGACTGTTTCATCGTCGGAAGTACCCGCCATTGTAATAGTTCCATTGCCATAAATACGTGAAGTAACATTTCCTTCAGTGTCTTCAATAGTGATCCATTTATCTTTAGCATCCTTAAGGTTGATAGTATTACCTTTTCCAAAAGTCAAAACTACATTCTTCTTGCTAAGTGCCCAATTTGTAAGACTTCCGCTTGTAATTTTGATCTTGTCGCCTTCTTCAAAACCGGTTACAACGTCTTTACCATCGCCGCTACCGAATTGAATAGTCTGAGCTGAACCGTTAAGAGTAATCGAATCAGCTCCGGCACCACCGGTGATTGTAACATTATTGCCGCTGTTAATAATTTTATCCTTGCCGGCATAAGCATAAATTTCAACCTCATCAGAAGAATTATTTAAAGTGTCATTGAGGGAAGAGCCTTTAGTTGGATCATATTCAGAAATATACTTAGCAAGCCAACGAAGAAAAATATAGCCACCTGCATAATAATAATCATCGCTACGTTTTTTAGTAGTAACTGTGACTGCAGCTTTAAGTTTTTTCTTACTGTTAGCAAGAGTAAGAATGGTTGAATAGCGTTCATCGTCGATACCGTGAGTAAGTTCCGCCATACCTTCTTTAATGAAAGTTGGTAAAGCTGAAAAATATTTGATAGTAGCACCCATTACAGCGTGAGTAAATTCGTGTGCAAGAGTACGATCGAGATAAGTGGCACCTGAAGTAGAAGTTGAACCATTAGGATCAGAAGTATTAATATTGTTGTAGTAATGCATATTAACAGTAAGTGAAAGTCCAACTGTTTGACCTGTTGAGTAATAAGAATTTGTAACATAAGCTAAAGTATTATCATTGGAAGACTTGAAATTAACATCAATATTTCTAATCGTAGCTGATGAACCAGAATTAAAGCTGATATTACTGCCATAAGATTCTTCAATAAGATCAAGTGCCGATTTAGCCCACCAGGTGTAAAGACCTTGCCAAATGTATTTTTGTGAATCAGTGAGATCAGAATAAGAAGAATTAGAAGTACTAAGAGAAAATGTAAGTCCGTTAGTAGTGAATGTAGAATCAGTAAATGAAGTGTTAAGATCGCCTGTTTCAGGAACGATAGATGTAGCGGTTTTAGTAATTTCACCGCCGGCATCTGATCCTGTAATTGCACCTGTATCATAATTACCGAGAACTATATCGCAGTAATCGCTAAGGAAAGTAAGTCCTCCACCGGCTGCATCATAATCAGCAAAGAAACGAGTTATTGCCGCATTGATATTAGCAAACGGCGTACAAGAACTAATAGCATCGTTGAGAACAGCAGTACCACTTGAGGCTGTCGATTCATCTAATGCTTTCATAAAAGAAGTCATAGCTTCAACTTGTGTCATTTGAATTGTAGTAGTAGTTTTATCGACAGAAGTAACAGGTTGCGAATTGACAAATGAACCGTCAGAGCCTTCAATAGTCATCATACTCATAAATGATCACTTCCTTGTAAAAAAACTTTTAATAACTATAATTTTTTTGATCATAAAACAAAAGAAATTTATTTGTCAAGCATTTTCAAAAATAAAAAAAAAAATTCCTGCGTGAGATTTTTAACTCATACAGGAAAAAATTTTTTAATCGATCAAAAATTATTTTGAAGAAGTTCCGACGATCGTTTTTCTGATCAAATCAACAGGAATGATCAAGAATGCCATTGCAAGCACGAAAGCCCATTCAGTGATCGTTAAACCGAAACAACGAAGGATCACGCCGCCGAGATAAGTCATAATAACTTGAACGACTACGATCAAACCCATAACTTTCAAGAAATCAGTATTGCCTACGATATTGTCAAACAAATTCATCTGATCAGTTCGTGCATTGAAAGCATTGAAAACCGCCGTGAAAATGAAGAAAGCGAAATAACCAGTCATCAAATACATATTCGGATCACTTTCACCGATTCTAAAATGTTCGTGAGAGAATGGACTCAACAGGAAGAATAAACCGGCAGCAAATGACCAGAGTGCACCAACGCCAATTTCAGAGTACATATAATTGTTAATGATATGTTCATCTCTCTTTTTAGGCTCTTCGTCCATATAACGATCAAGCGCAGGTTCACCGCCGAAAGCAAGAGCCGCTAAAGTATCCATAACAAGATTGACCCAAAGAATTTGCGTAATTGTCAAAGGATTTTCTAATTCGATCAACGGACAGACGAACGAGATCAAAACTGCCGCAACGTTAATTGTAAGTTGGAAGATAATAAATTTACGAATTGAATTGAAGATCGTACGACCATAAAGAATTGCTTTACCGATCGATCTAAAATTATCATCAAGAATAACGATCTCTGAAGCCTCTTTAGCAACTTCAGTGCCGCCACCCATAGCAAAACCAACATCAGCCTTTTTAAGTGCCGGCGAATCATTAACACCGTCGCCGGTCATACCAACGACTAAATTTAATTCTTGTGCTAAACGAACAAGACGGCTTTTATCAGTCGGTAATGCACGAGCAATAACACGAAGTCTAGGCAGATTCGCTTTGACTTCATCATCAGACATTTCATTGAGTTCAGCACTTGTTATAACGATCGCATCGTCAATTTCAATTAAACCGGCTTCTTTAGCGATCGCCTGTGCAGTTTCCTTACGATCGCCGGTGATCATTACAACTTGTACGCCGGCTTTATGGACTTGTTCAATCGCTTTGATAGCGTCCGGTCTTACGTCGTCACGAATACCTGTAACACCTACGAAAGTTAAACCGCTGTTCGGAATTTCACCATTATTAACTTCACCGTCATAAGTTACAAGTGCAAGCGTACGAATTGCACGATTAGCAAGTTCATCAATTTTAGCATTAATTTCATTCGTCGAATTTAATTTTTGTTTATTGCCGTTAGAATCGTAATAGAAAGAACATTTGTCAAGAAGACGTTCAGGCGCACCTTTGATCAGCCATAAATTATAATCACCGCTGACTTTTGCCATTGAATATTTTTTAGCACTATCAAAAGGCACGGTATCAATAATATTTACATTAGCCGGTTGATCTTTACCGATAACAAAACCGAGTAATGCACGATCAGTCATATTACCGCCGACGATCTCATTACCTGTGATAACTGCGCCGCTGTTCGATCTCACGGACAACGATACTAATTGTTGAATATTTTTGCTTAGTGAATCAAATTTTTCAGTAAAATTCGCCGTGCCGTCAAGGAAAGTTACAACTTCTAATTGTCCTTTAGTGATCGTGCCGGTTTTATCGCTGAAAAGTAAATTTAATGATCCTGCTGTCTCAATACCACTGATCTTTCTTACTAAGACATTATCTTTTAACATCTTGCCCATATTCTGCGCTGAAACGATAGCGATCATCAATGGTAAACCTTCCGGCACAGCCATAACGATAATTATAACGGCAAGCATAACAGCCTCAACAACGATATTTAAAACGTTCATAGGATCAGCACTGCAGAAAGCCATCGCCGCTGAAAGATCAAAACCGTTATGAATAATAATTTTGTCGAAAATGTAAGCAAGAGCGATCGCAACACCGCCGATATAACCGAACTTGCTAATTTGTTCGGCAAGATCACCTAATTTGAGTTTAAGCGGCGTATCACGATCTTCATCAGTCTGCAATTCACCGGCGATCTTACCGTAAAGAGTATTATCACCAAGTGTAACAGTTCTCATAACTGCTGAACCGCCGGCAACAACTGCACCACGAAAACATTTATGATGGTTGAGAAAGTCAGTTGATTTAGCCGCCTCATCATCAGTTGCTTGATCCGGCGCAGGAATTTTATTTTCTTCTTTAGCTTCACCGTTGAGAATCGACTGATCAACTTGAATTGATCCGTCAATGATCACGCCGTCAGCAGGAATTTTATCACCGGTCTGCAATAAAACGCAATCGCCAATGACAATATCATTGATCGGAATTTCAACAACTGATCCATTACGATAAACTTTACACTTGATCAAAGACGCTTCAGCCTGCAACGCTTGAAACGCTGATTCATTTCGATATTCGCTAAATGTTGAAACGCCGGTTGCAAGAATAACCGCCATTGCAATACCAACGGACTCATACCATTCAGACTTGCCCATAAATGCAAAGAAGACATTCAACGCAAGTGCAAAAATAAGAATTTTTATGATCGGATCGTCGAAATTTGCTTTGAGTTTATCCCAAAAGCCTTCACGAGCTTGTTCAGTGATTCGATTGTCACCGAATTTCGCTTTTGACTCTGCAACTTGTGCATCAGTCAAGCCTGTAATTTTCATTTTATCACTTCCATTAAAAAAAATTTCTTAGCCAAAACGTTTTAGATTATATACACAATAAGTTAATTAGTCAAACTTTTGCAGATTAAATTTTTATAAACTTTATCGACATAAAAAAGACTCAACCATAATGGTGAGTCAAAAATTTTTTATTCAAATTTAAAATTATTCTGCAGTTGAAAGTGAAATACTTCTTTGAACTTTTTCCGAACGAAGGCAACGAGTACAAACATTAATTCTCTTAACTTCGCCGTCAATAATTGCACGGACACGTTGAATATTCGGTTTCCATTTACGTTTAGTCTTTAAATGTGAGTGACTGACATTCATTCCGCTCATTTTACCTTTATGGCAAATTTCACAATAAGCTGACATATTTATCACGCCTTTCAAGCAAAAAAATTCTTTGTTAAAGTAACTTAAAAAGTATAGCACATAATTTTAAACAATGCAATACTCTTTCAAATTTTTTAAGGCTTAAGGCTTAGGTCTGAGAGCGTAGGAAAATTTATTTTTAATTATAATTCTTTTCGTAGTAAATATAAGAAGAATGGCGCACCGAGAATCGCCATTAAAATACCGACAGGTAATTCAGTTGGCGCAAAAGCTGTTCTTGCAAAAGTATCACTGATCGTTAAAACGCTTGCGCCTAATAACGCCGCTGAAGGTATTAGAAATCGATAATCCGATCCGATCAAAAGTCTTGCTGAATGAGGAATTATTAAACCTACAAAACCTAGCAAGCCTACAACACAAACTGCTGAAGATGCAAGTAAAGCGGCGATCGCTGTTAAAATTGTTCGAGTGAGATTGACACGAAGTCCTAAGCCGCTTGCTACTTCGTCACCGAGTTGCAAAATATTTAAATGTCTTGCACTTTGTAGAGATATAATTTATCCAACGATAGTATATGGCAAAATGATCTCAACGTGATTCCACGATCTTGCAGACAAGCCGCCGATCATCCAAATCAGTGCTGAATGAACTTTTTCACTATAAAAGATCAACATTGCTGAGATACCTGCGCCGAGAAAAGCACTAACTGCGACACCTGCTAAAATCACTCTGATCGGTTTTATTCCATCTTTCCAAGCAAGAACATAAATTAAAAATGCCGCAAGCATTGCACCAACGAAAGCCGCCGGAATGATCAAATTATCAGCATCACTTTTAACAAGCATGACAAAAATACCGAAAAGTCCTGCGCCGGAAGAAATTCCGATTATGTGAGGATCAGCAAGTGGATTTTTCATCACAGCCTGCAAGATCGCACCTGAAAGTGAAAGATTGATCCCGACTAAAATTGCAACGATTGATCGCGGCAGTCTGATATTTATTAAAATTTGTCTTTTAGTTTCGTCGATTGTATCAACGTTTAAAATTTGTGAAGTCGTGATCTCAACGGAACCATTGATCAAACTAACAATAAAAGCAACGATCATCAACACTATCAAAGTAATTACAATTATAATTCGCCGTTCATTGCCCATTACCAATTACTAATTACCCATTAGATCCGGGCGTAAGTCTTTAGCACCACCAAGATAAATGTGATTAATATTTCGCTGACTAGCATCAATGTCAACAAGCAACAAAACTCTAATACATTTAGGAAGAGAATGATCAATCGCCGGCTCACGAGTATCGAACAGCGGTATATGTGAAAACGTTGGTAATTGTCGAACGCCGGTTGTTGGAAAAGCCGCCGTTAAATCTTCAGTTGAAGAAAAGATCGCCGCGCCGACTTGATCAGAATTTAACTGATTAGACGACATTAATTTTGTCATTAATAATCTTGCGGCTTGCCAAATATCCTCTTTTGTGTTGGCTGCAACCGTTGTTGCGCCACGTATTCCACGTAATGCCATTGATTTTTTCACCTTCCAAAATACTAATCAACATTATATTTCTGTTCAATCTGCTCCTTAACGGTTTCATTTGCAAGAAAATCATCATAAGTTGAAATTCTGTCAATCGTACCATTAGGCGTAATATAAATAATTCTATTCGCCACTGCTTGAATAAATTCATGATCGCTGTCTGCAAATATCACTGTTCCATTGAAATTATTTAATGCGTTTTCAAGTTCAATGATCATCGGCAAGGCAAGACAGATCGTCGGATTGTCAAGGATTAAAAAATTTGCGCCGCTGTCTCTGATCTTTTCAAGCTCAATTTTAGCGGCAGTGCTTGAAAACACTCTGGGCATATAAGCAATTTTAACTGACTCGCTGAAATTGTATTTGCCTTCAACGGGAATATTTGCACCGAAAACTTTTAAAAGTTTTGTCTTGCCAACTTCATTTTTGCCGACTAAAGCGACTTTTTGTCCACGTTCGATTGAGAAATTCACTTTTGAAAATACCGGCTCACCATCAACCGTTTTATATAAATTTTCAACCGTCAAAACATCTTCATCAGCGTTTGAAGTCTCAACGTTCGGCAAAATTATTTCTTGAGTGCTTGATTCACCTAATGCAACAGTTTTAGAGCAAATTTTTTTTAGAAAATATCTATCATTGCTTGCAACTATTACAGTTAAATCTTTAGCACTTTTGAGAAAATCAATCAGCCATTCGATCTCATCAGTATTTAAATTTCTTGTCGGCTCATCAAGCAATAAAATTTTATCATCACTTTGAATTTTTTCAAGTGCTTTTGTCAACGTCATTTTGAATTTTTCAGCTAAAGTCATTTCAGCAAATTGCAACTCTGAAAAATTCGTATATAAATTTCGCTTGATTGGCACAATTCGCCCGGTAATTTTTACTTCGCCGGTTATAGGCACTTCACGACCGGCAATAACATCAAGTAAAGTTGTTTTGCCGCTGCCTTCACCGCCGATTATTCCGATCTTATCACCTTTGTCAGCTTTGAAATTAAAATTATCAAAGATCAAATGATCGCCGAGCCTCAACCGTAAATTTTTTAACTCTATCATAATATTTCACCAAATTAGTCATTAGTTATTAAATCATTAAGTCCTTATTCAAAATTAATTCTACATTCTGCCTTCTTAATTCTGCATTAGTATAGCATTGAACATTGATAAAATTTCTTGACCGTAATAATTGCCCGGAACAGCCCAACGACCATTAAGATCAGACCACATTGCAAGCGTTCTATTGCCATAAGCCTTACGAACTAAAAAATATCTGGGATCAACTAACGGCAAAGACGGCTTTCTTGTTGAGGAATATGCAAGCAAGTGTTGAATATGTGCACGGACACCGATCTGCGGACTTGGAAAATAAAAACCTTTGATCGTTGCAGAAGTTGTACCTAAACCGCAAAAATTATTTTGATCAGGCGTAACTGTTCCTCCAAATCTGAAAAATCCTGTTTCCTTGAGTGCCTGAGCAAATGCAACATCAGGACGAATGCCTTCACGTTCACCTTCTTCGTAGTAGTAAGAAACAATTTCTTCAGCAGAAACAGCAATGTTAGGATTAGGATTATTCTGCAAGAGATATTTAACACATTGCCTTTGACTTGCCATCGGAGTTCCGATTATCGACGGATCAGCCGCTGAAATTGTCGGCATAACTGAAAATTTTTCTGTCGATTGATTTTCACCGAGTGCTTCACGTTCACGAAGTCTTGAATTTAAAATTTCTGCGATTCGATCTTTCAATGCACTTTGTGATTCTGTTGACATTGAATTTCTTTCAACAATTTTGGTTTCGACTTCCGGATCGTGTAATCTTTTAGCATCTGCTGACATAGTTATTGAGAAGGCAAAAGTGCCTAACATCATCATTGAAATAGCTTTTTTCAAATTCAAAATTTTTCACCCCAAAATAATTATTCACAATTTTTTCAGTCGATTTTTAAATATTCTAATACAAATTGTTTCTTTTTGCAAATTAATTTTTTTCATCTAGAAAAAATTTTATAAAAAAATTGCCGCCTCTATGACGACAAAAAATTATTTTGATTGATCTTTGAATGATCTTACACTCAAGAAGAAAATTATCATTGCATAAACGATCAAAACAAAGATCGACAGCAAAGAAATTTCAACACTAAAACTCAAGCTACGCAATAAATAACTTGTATGAGTCAGCGGCAAGAGTTCAATAAAAATTCTTACAGCGTCCGGCAATGTTGAAGTTTTAAAAAATGTTCCACAAAGAAAAGACATCGGCAATAAAATATAAGTGTTGACTTGCGCCATTTCTTCGTAAGTTTTGATCTTCATCGCCGCGACGAAACCGATCGACGAAAAAATTATTGAGTTCAAGATCAATACGACGACAAATAATATTGAAAGATTTAATTTTGCGCCGAAAATGAAAGCTAACAAGACAATCAAAGTTGAAGAGATTAACGATCTTAAAACTGCGGCGGAAATTTTTCCGATCACAAATGCAACTGCTGAGATCGGTGCTAAAATGTATTCTTCTAAACTCTTGTGATAAATTCTTTCAGCGTGCAACGGCGTTATTGAATTAAAACTGATATTCATCGAATTAAGTGCAAGAATACCCGGAACTAGAAAATCAATATAACTTCCGCTGTCAACTGAAATATTTTTGCCGAGTCCAAAACCGAAAGCAACAAGATATAATATCGGCGCAACCATTCTAGACAGAATAAATTTTACAAGTCGACGCTTTAAAACGATCCAATCACGCCAAAAGACGGTGTAAATATCTTCGATCATTAGGGCTGAGAGTTTAGAAGATTAATTTTTAAAATGATTAAAAGCCGCTTTGAGTTTATCAGCAACGCCGCTGATCTTCTTAGACGATACGGAACAAGCAGCGATTCTAATTCCGAGTTTCAACGGAACAGCGAAAACTAATTCCTTGTGCAATTCATTACAAATTGCAACCGGATCATCAGCAGGCACTGAAATAAAAAATCCGCCTTTGTATGGTAAATGATTCAAGCCGCATTTTTCAGCCTCATTAACGAAAATATCAGCACGATTTTGAACCATTTTATAAAGTTCTTCACGTTCATTTTCAAAAATTTTCTTCGCCGCTTGATCTTTACTCAATGCAATTAATAAAGCCTGTGCACCACGATTGATATTTGACCACGTTGCACGATTAGAATATTTATTAACGTCGACGAATTCATCAATAACAGCTTTGCTTGACGAAACTCCGACAAGTGCGCCGGTTCTCTGACCGTAAAGTGTATAACTCTTCGACATACTAAATGAGATCATCACAAAAATATTTTCCGGCAAATTGCTAAATTTCTTCATAAATTTTCTGGTTGCATTCTTCTCACCGGCAAAATCAATATAAGCAATGTCGACAAGCAGAGAAATTTTTTTATTAGCAACACGACTTTTAATAACGTCTAAAACTTGATCCCAATCATTTTCAGAAAGTGCAAAGCCTGTCGGATTATGCGCCGGAGTATTTAAAATGATCAGCAATGAATTTTGTTTTTTGAGTAACTCATCAACTTTATTAGTGAAGTCAGCAATATTAAATTTCTGTTCCTCATCGAAAAGTTTAAACGTTGATAAATTTTTTCCGGTTTCATTGCAAATTATATTATAATTTCCCCAAAACCAATCAGAAGTTAAAACATTTTCACCACGTTCCGCATAATTTGCTATTGCGTGATGAATTGCGCCTGTACCGCCGGCAGTCGCTAACGCTGCAAAATATCCATCAGGCTTGTTATCAGCAAAAACCAGATCAATAACTGCATTTGTATAATCAGGCAGACCGGTGATCGGTGCATAAGCTGATAACTCTGACATAGGAAGTGAACGATAAACTTTTTCCATTGTCGGCAAAACTGCTAAATTGCCTTCTTCATTGAGCACAACGCCGATCGTTGCGTTCGTTACTGCGTCTGCGCCGTGAATTGCCGCTGCATCTTGACAAGCCTTGCTTGCCTCAAAAATTGCATCGTGTAATTTTCTGTTTGATGAATGTGTTGCCGCCATCGGCATTTGTATCATCGCCTTTCAAAATTTTATCGCTAATAGTCTACAGTAAAACTTTTAATTGTCAATCTAAACAAAAATTTATACTGTATACACTATCATTAAATATAAATTAATTTTTCAAATTTCTATTGTGCTTGAGTCGAAAAGAAGTTAAAATGTGATTCGTTTTGAGAAAAAAATTTTTTTAATTTGTTCTTTCGAGAGGACTGATGCTTATGTTAGAACGCTTGGAAAATTTGCCTGTTGGAAATTTCCATTACAAATTGTTAATCGTTACAGGACTCGGCTGGCTGTTTGATTCAATGGACACCGGTTTGATCTCATTCGTTTTGCCTATGCTTGCAAAAGATTGGAATCTTTCGCCGGAACAAGTTGGAATGATCGGATCGATCGGACTTTTTGGAATGGCGATCGGTGCAGTTATGGCGGGATCACTTGCTGATAAGTTCGGCAGAAAAAATATTTTCGCCGCAACGGTTATTCTTTACAGCGTTTCAACCGGTCTTTGTGCGATCGCTTGGTCTTATGAATCATTACTTTTATTCAGATTTTTAGTCGGTTTTGGTCTCGGCGGTGAATTGCCTGTCGCCGCTACTTTAGTTAGTGAATATGCTCCGGCTCATCTTCGTGGACGTTTCATTGTCTTGCTTGAAAGTTTTTGGGCAGTCGGCTGGCTTGCAGCGGCGTTGTTAAGTTATTTCTTCTTGCCGATTTTTGGCTGGAAAGCTGCCTTTTTGATCGGATCATTACCTGCGCTTTATGTCTTCTTGATTAGACTTCATATGCCGGAGTCAGTTCGTTATCTGATCTCGAAAGGCAAAGTTGATGAGGCAGAAAAAATTATTGTCGATCTTGAGTGCAAATTAGGAGTTGAACATAAACCATTTAAAAATATCAAAGTTGAAGAAGTTCCTGAACCATCGCCGGTTGTACTCTTCAACTCACAATTCAGAGTTAGAACGATTATGCTTTGGCTGACGTGGTTCGGAATAGTCTTTAGTTACTATGGAATTTTTATGTGGCTGCCGTCGATCGTCTATGCACAAGGCTTTGAAGTCGTAAAATCTTTTGAATATGTTTTAGTTATGACGCTTGCACAATTACCCGGATATTTTGCGGCGGCTTGGTTAGTCGATAAGATCGGTCGTCGTTATACGCTGTCGTCATTCTTATTGATGAGCGGCGTTTGTGCATTCTTCTTCGGTAATGCTGATTCTTCAACAGCACTTTTGATCAGCGGTGCCGCAATGTCATTTTTTAATCTCGGTGCTTGGGGCGTAATTTATACTTACACGCCGGAACTTTATCCAACTTTCATTAGAGCACTCGGATCAGGTTATGCTGCCGGTTTTGGACGAATCGGCGGAATTATTGCACCGGCACTCGTAGGATCATTGATCGCTAGTGGTTTTCATTTCAATATTATTTTTGGAATTTTTGCCTCAGTTTTCATTGCGATCTCTGCTGTTGTTATGGGTCTTGGTCTTGAATCTAAATTAATGTCGCTTGAAGACATTCACTAAAGATATTAATCATAACTTTTAACTATTTAGCCTTGCTTAAATTAAATTGTTGCACTATAATCAAAGTGTAATAGATTTAATATTGTGAGGTTTTTTTTTATTGTTGTTTATTTTTTGAGAGGATGAATGAAGTGGAGTTGCGTCAATTAGAATATTTTTATAAAGTCGGCACATTTGAAAATTTTACTCGCGCTGCTCAACTTTTGCACGTGTCTCAACCTTCAGTTACTAAAGCTATTAAATCGCTTGAGGCAGAATTGCAGTTGACGCTTATTGATAGAAGTCAAAAAAAAATTTCTCTGACAGAAGAAGGCAAAGTATTTTTTGAGCATACAAAAAAAATTATTCAAGCTGTTGAAGATGCTCATCAAGATATGCAACGCTTCAAATTACAAAAAAATAATATTATTCGTTTTGGACTGCCGCCAATGGTTGAATCTTATTTATTTCCGAATCTCTTTATAAAATTTCAAACGGCTCACCCGGAAATTTCTCTTGAGATTAAAGAGTTCGCCAACTCTGACGAAATTCTTCAAAAACTTCGAGACGGAATATTTGATTTCGGAATTATTTTTAAATCTTGCGATCAGAAAAATAAATTATCGACAAACATTTTAGATGATGAATTTAAATTGTGTCTTGCGAAGAATCATAAATTATTATCACTCAATGAAATTACTTTTGAAAATCTCAAGGACGAAAAATTTATTTTGCCGAAAGCCGGAACTTATCAACATCAAAAAATTCTTGAGATCTGTTCAAAGTATAGTTATGAGCCGAAAATTTTACTTTGTACTTCACAACTCAAGACGCTTAAACAACTTGTTGCCGCCGGAACCGGAATTTCTTTTTTGCCGAGTTTTGCGATCAGTTCAAATGAAAATTTTTGTCAACGAAAGATTTTTCCGTCGATCAAATTCCACGTTACATTAGTTTGGGCAAGATCAAAAAATCTTCCGGCAAATTATAAACTTTTCATTGACTTCGTTGAAAATTCTTTTGTGATAGGTGATTTAATTGCAACTTAAACGACTTGAAATTTACGGCTTTAAATCCTTTGCTAACAAGATCGAAATAGAATTTGATCGTGGAATAACTGGCATTGTCGGACCGAACGGATCAGGAAAATCAAATATTGCTGATGCGATTCGTTGGTCGCTCGGCGAATCGAATATCAGAAATATTAGAGGCGGTCAACTTTCTGATGTGATTTTCAAAGGCAGTAAGAATAAACGATCAGCCGGTATAGCTGAAGTTATGATCGTTTTTGAAAATGACGGTGAGATCGATCTCAACTTCAAAGAAATTTCAATTCAAAGAAGAGTTTTCAAAACCGGCGAAAGTGAATTTTTTATTAATCGTACTCGTTGCCGTCTCAAAGATATTTCGGAACTTTTTGCTGATACCGGTATCGGTCTTGGCGGAATCAGCATTATAACTCAAACTCGCGTCGATGAAATTTTGAAGGCTAAGCCTGAAGATCGACGTATTTTTTTTGAGGAAACGATCGGCGTTACAAAATATAAAAATCGCAAGAGTGAAACGCTTAACAGAATGAATGATACTGACGGAAATTTGATCCGAGCCGGTGATATTTTAGCGGAACTTGAAACGCAATTAAAGCCGCTTGCTGAACAGGCAAAGTTGACGATCAAATATAATTCACTTAATGAACAGCGACATAGACTGCGAATGATTGAACTTGATCGCAAGCGTAGAAATTTTTTTGAGGAACTTAATAATCAATCTCAAAATTTAATGTCGATCAGTGAAAATTTTACGCAACTAACAACGCAGCTTAACATTGAAGAGGCTAAAAAAGAACGACTTCACAAAGAAAATCTTGACGCTGAACAGAAAATTTTTCAACAGTCAGAGTCTAATGAACAAATTCGTCAACAACTTGAAAAAATTACAAACGATATTTCAAAATTAAATGAGCGTCAAAGTTTAGGACGCAATAATTATGATCAACTCATTCAGCGTCAAAAAAAATTATCGTCAAGTCTTGAATCAGCGAAAAAAAATCTTGCGTTATTAAAGAGAAATTTAGATGAACAGCATAACGAATTTCAGATCAAAAAATCTTCATTGCTTGCAACGCAGAAAGAATTTACTGAACTTGAAACGCTTTTGAAAGATCAGACAAAGTATCAACGTGAATGTGAACAAGCTATATCGACTTTACAACAAAAATTATCAGCGGCAAAAAATGAAATGTTGATAATTGAACACGATTTAACGGCGGCGGAGAAAAATCAACGATCAATTACAGATGATAAATCGAAATTACAAGCCGAGATTGAAAATTTGACGCAGGATCAAATGTCATTAACAAAACTGCAAGAATCAACGACACTTGAAATTGAACAAATCAGCAATTCATTAAACGAATTAAAAATTTCATTGAAGGCTGAAAATGACAATTCAAACAACTTGCAAAAGAATTTTGATGATCTGATCAAGCAGCGTAATTCGATTGAAAGCCGTCTGCAGATACTTCAAAGAATGCAACAGAATTATGAAGGCTTTGCACGAGCTCCGAAAGCGATTTTGAAGAGTAATGAATTTTGGCGAAAAAATATTTTCGGTGCAGTTGGTGAACTTTTCATTGTTCCGAAAAAATTTGCAACGGCGATTGAGATCGCACTTGGCGGCAATGTCCAAAATATCGTAACGGCTGACGAACAAACGGCGAAATTAGCGATAGAATTTCTCAAGCGTGAAAAACTCGGACGTGTAACATTTTTACCGTTAAATCGAATCGTTGCACCAACAAATTTATTTACCGTCGACGCGATCGGAGCGATCGGCTTTGCAAATTCACTGATTGAAACTGAAAATCGTTTTAAATTAATAGCTGACTTTTTACTGTCAAAAACTTTGATTGTTGATAATTTTGATAATGCACTGCTAATTTCAAAAAAATATCAAGTTAGAATTGTTACGCTTGACGGTGAACTTTTGAATGTTGGCGGATCAATTTCCGGCGGAAGTGTCAAGCAGTCAGAGAGTAATATTTTCAGTCGAGTTGGTGAGATCGAAACGCTGAAAACTGATCTGATCGCTGTTAATTCTAAGATCGACGATCTAAAATCGCAATTAGAAATTTCGTTGATGACGATTAACAATTTGAATACTGATATTGAATCTAAAAATAAAATTCTCAACGATCTAAATGTCAAGTCAGCTGAAAACCGTGCTGAACTCAATCAAATTGAAAAATTAATCGCTGATAAAAAAATTATTTTGAATAATTTGATCGATTCTGTTAATAAATTTGAGACTTCAATTAGTGAACTCCATAAACGCAAAAAAAATAATTCCGATCAGATCGCAGCGATAAATTTTGGTTTTGAGAAGGCACAAGAGAATTTCAAGCGATCGAAATTGGAACTTTCAAAGACTGAGGAACAATATAAAATTCTTAGCAGGCAGTTGAATCAGTTAGAAATTGATTGTGCTATAGACGAACAGAAAATTTTTCAACTTGAAAGTCAATTTAATCAACTTCAAAATAAAATTTCTGATGATGAAACGCAATTAAAAAATTTTCACGTTGAGGAGAAAACTTTATTAAAAAATTTATCCGGCGATGCTGTCGAAATTGCAAAACTCAACAAAGAAGATGAATTAACACGGACTCGGCTGGCTTATGGTTTAGAGTTAATAAAATCGTTGCAAGAATCAAAGTTAGAGATTTTGGCGGCGATCGCTGTGTCAGAAAAAATTTTGCGTGAATTGAATCGAAAAATCTCAATGGCAAAGAATCAACTCCACGAAATTGAATTAACAGTATCACAATTAAAAATTTTGATCGCTGACTGCGAAGAGAAAATTAATTCGGAATTCGGAATTCGGAATGCGGAATTTAAAATTTTAGAGGCAGAAGAGATTTTGACGGCAGAAGAGATTGCAGAGCGAATCAATAATTTAACGGTTGAGATCGAAACGATCGGCGCAGTCAATCCTAATGCTCCACAAGAATTTGAAGAATTAAATAATCGCTGTGAATTTTTAAGAAAACAGCTTGAGGACTTGCAGACGGCTAAGAAAAATTTACAAGTGTTGGTTGATGAGATCGACGAAAAAATCATTTCACAATTCGATTCTGCCTTTTTAAAAATACAAAACTTCTTTGCAGAGACATTCACAAAACTTTTCGGCGGTGGTAAGGCACAACTTGAATTAACAAACAAAGACGACATTTTAAATACCGGCGTTGAGATAATGGTGACGCTACCACAAAAAAAGCGTCAGCCGCTTTCAATGTTATCCGGTGGTGAGCGTGCACTGACAGTTATAGCATTGTTGTTCTCATTCTTAAAATTCAAGCCGTCACCATTCTGCATACTTGATGAAGTTGATGCGCCGCTTGACGAGGCTAATTTAATTCGTTTCGGCGGTTTCTTGAAAGAATTTTCGTTGAATACTCAATTTATAATGATCACTCATCGCAAGACGACAATGCAATTTTTAGATCGAATCTACGGCGTGACGATCGACAATGATGGCGTTTCAAAAATGCTTTCGATAAAACTTGATGAATGAATTTTAAATTTATCCGTTGATTAAATTTGATTAACGGATTTTTTTGTACAATTAAAAATTTCTGATATAATTAGCATTAAGAGGTGAAAATTTATGCCGATGTTTAAAAGATCAATGATAATTTTGTTAGTGATTGCCGCTGCCGCTTTAGGTATGAATTATCATTTAAATGACGACGATAATTATATAAAATTAGATGCGGCAACTTCAAAATCAAAAAGTCATTCTGAGGAACAACCGAAAGAAATTATTTATGTCTACGTAACCGGCGCAGTCAATAAACCTGGAATGGTGGAACTTGAAGGCATTGAAGGCTCATTGAGAGTTGACGATGCTATTAATGCTTGTGGAGGATTATTGCCGACTGCTGATATTGAAAATTTCAACGGCGCAGAAAAGATCGAAGATGGTCAACATATTCGTATACCGGAGAAGAAGATCGATCCGAAAAAAGAAAATTCTTCAAACGAAAATGCTAACGACAATAAAAAAGCCGCCTCAACTAATGGCGACGTTGTGAATATTAATACTGCTGACGTTAATGAACTTGCAACGCTTAAAGGTATCGGTCCGAAGACAGCCGAAAGAATCATTGAATATCGAAAAAATAACGGCTCTTTTAAATCGATTGAAGAGATCAAAAACGTCAAAGGCATCGGCGATAAAAAATTTGAGAATATCAAAGATCGATTGAGGATTTAATTGACACTCCACACGGCTAAAGCCGGTGGATTCCTAATTCAACGAGCACTGCCTTGCAATTCAGTTTGCTAAGTTCGTCGGTCTTACACGCTCTCCAAAGGCGTTACTTCCCGTGTGTCCCACGGTAGTTTTATTTTCGTGAGTTTGGTTTTCTCTCACGTATTTATTTTAATTCTTAATTGTTAAATTGTCAATTAAGAATTGCGGCTTATATTTATTACGCCGCTTTTTGATAAAAAAATCCATTATTTGGCAAATTCAATTTACTGAAATATACTTTGGTAGAAGTCTGAAACGGTCATAATGCAATCGTCATTAGGAAAATGTTTCAAATTTCCAGTTACAAGTGGTGCATTACAAAATTTTGCAACCTCATAAAAAATTCTGTCTGATTCATCAATAAATTTAATATTTGGCAATGAAGTTGGAATTACTGAAAATCCATCTTTTTCGATAGTTTCAAGTAGAAAATTAACTTGCCAATCTTTAAATTTGAATTTTGGACGTAATAAAACTTCTCGATATTCTGTCAAAATTTGATAACTGTGGCAAAGTTTTAAATCTCCTGCAATTACTTTTTGAAGTATGTATGCTGCCTTACCATTTGATGACCAGAGTGCTGAAACTAATACATTTGTGTCTAAAACTGCAATCAATTTAATTTTTCACTCCGATATTTTTCAATTTCAGCATTAATTTCATCTTCAGACATATGATTATTTTTTGCAGCAATCATTTTCATAGAATTAAAAGCAATCATTGCACGAGCTTGACGAACAGCACGCAAAATTTCATCAAAATTATCTTCAGAAATATTGATCATAAGCATTGATGGCTTGCCGTTGTTAGTTATTACAGCCTCACCATTTTGAATAATATTTTCATAAATATTTTTAGTTTCAGTTCTCAATTCACGAATGGAATAAAATTTCATAAAATCACTTCCTATAATCATATGCTTAATAGTATATACGATTGTGATTTGAAGTCAATAAAAAATCCACCTTAAAGGCAGATTGTTAAAAAATTTTATTTAAATTATTTTTAAGCAACTTCAGCATTTCGCTTTTCAAAGAAGGCAACGAAATCATCAACAGGCATCGGCTTAGCATTCAAGAATCCTTGACCATAATGACAGCCAAGTTCAAGTAATAATTCTTCTTGTTCTTTCGTCTCAATACCTTCGCAGATAACTTGCATATTGAGAGTTCGACCGAGTTTAATGACATTACCTAAAATATTCCTCATTCGTTGAGAATCACCGGACGCATTCAAAAGCGATCGATCGATCTTCATAACGTCCATCGGTAAATAGTTTAACATCATAAACGATGAATAACCGGAGCCGAAATCGTCAACAGAAATTGTAAATCCCATTTCGTGCAGTTTACTAACAATGTATGCTGCACGTTTTTGATTTGTATTTTGATCGAAGTCACCGAAAACCGTTTCTGTTACCTCAAGTTCAATTAAACCTGTCGGCGAAATTTTATATTTATCAATGATCGCTTTGATCTTATCAAGATAACCTTCTTCAGTCATATGCAAACGTGATTGATTAACACTGATCGGAACAACTTCTTTTCCTGCCGCTAATCGACTTTTCTGTAACTGAAATGCTTGCTCTAAGATCGAATAATCCACAGGGATCACAAATCCATTCTTTTCAAACAGCGGAATGAATACGCCCGGCGGCATAAATCCCATATCGGAACTTTGCCACCTTACCAAAGCCTCAGCTCCAACAATTCTACGAGTCTTAATATCATATTTCGGCTGATACCACGCTTTAAACTCACCATCTTCTAAAGCCTTTTCCATATGACTTTCAATTTTATGTTGAAGAATGATTTTTTCTTGTAACTTGTCACCGAAAATATTTACATCATCTTTTGCCGGCTCATGGCAAGCAACATTAGCACGTTCAACAACTTGACGCACTGAATAATCACTCAGCTTATATTCACAAATTCCGGCTTTCATATGCAACCAAATTTTTGAATCTTTCGTTTCAATGTAACTGTAGTCCGGCATAGTCTCATTTATAAGTTCTGAAATTTTTTCAGCGTTCATTTCGTGACATATGCAAATCAAATGACCTGCATCAATACCTGCCGCCGTCATAAGTACCCAAATTTTTTTGTTGAGTTGAGTCGCCATTGACTGCATATGCTTAATTAAAAGTTCCTCACCATATTGAGAAACAATCGCAACTTTTCTTTCAATCGCAAGCACTGCAACAAAGATTTTATCTTTTGCTCCGGCTAATCGTCTTTTTTCCAAAAGTCCGGGCATTTCACTTTCAAGCCAGACAAGATTAGGCAGATCATAACGTGCATCGGTGTAAGCCATATGTTGAATAATTTCAAGATGTTTTCTGCGCATTTTATTTCTATACCAAATTGCACTGACGATCAAAGCCGCTATGAGTGCAACAGCAAAAACAACTTTCATAGGATGACGATAAATTAACCATTTCAGTGAAAAATGAACGTTGCTACTTTGAATTTTATTAATTTTATTTTGAATAAAAGCAGGATCTAAATGATTGATCTCTTTATTGAGAATATGCCAAAGACGCGGATCACCATAATTATAAACACCTAGACAGATCGAATCTTTAAAATAACTTTCCGGCGTTGGAATTAAATTATAAGTGTCCGTAGCCTCAATTAGATAATTAGCTTGATGACGTGGAACAAATAAAATATCAGCTCTGCCATCACTTACAGCATAAAAAGCATCTTCAATAGTATCGACATAAAGTCTGCGATCTTTTGGAAAATGCGGCTCAATATAAGACTTAGTATAAACAAGTTTAGAACAGCAAGCGACAATAGGATTTTCAACAGTACTGCCTTGACGCTTAACGGCAGCATATTCAATTTCTAAATATGGTTGAGTCAAATTGATATTAAAACTGTTTGCCCAGCTAAAATCACAAATAGGATCAGCAAAAAAATCTGCTTCACCATTTTGAAGTAATTGTGAAACTTCAGCAATAGAATTAGTCTCTTTAATTTCAACGCTAACATTTAAATCTTCAGCAATTTTATTAACAATGTCTACTATAGAGCCTTTAATTTGTCCGTCTTCAGAATAAGTAAAAGGTTTTTGATTAGCCTTGACTAAAGCGATCAATTTTTTCTTCTCAGTGAGATATTCACGTTCTTGACGAGTTAAAATCAACGGAAGACTTTTATTGTTTTGATATTTTGCATTGAGACGATCCCTAATATCCGGCTGATTAAGTAACATATTATCCATAGCGGCGTTGAGTTGTGTAAGTAATTCAGTATCACTTGATCGAACTAACAATCTATAACTTTGTCTGTCGAAGATCGCAAGTAAATTTTTGTATCGTTTAGAATAAAGCATAGCATCAATATAGCCATCGACTTCACCATTATTAAATGCGTTGATTAATTCATAATAATTATCATAATTAATCATCTCATAACTAAAATTTTCCATTTCAGCTATTGAAGGCAATGAAGGCACAGGATAATTTGAATTAAGGTTGCCGATCTTAATATTAGAATTGATATTTAAATCATTGATAACAAGACCCATTGCAAAACGTCCGACAACGTGATCAGTTCTCGTTGTATTTGGAAACATTCTATAATTGCCCGGCATACAAGGTATAATATCGACTTCATTATTTTGAAGTGCTAAGCCTAATTTTTTCCACGTTTTATAAGGAACATAAACAAAATTCCAATTACCATATGTTGATAACGATTCCATATATTCATAACCGTAGCCGACATAATGTCCGTTCCAATTTTCATCTATAAATCCTGTATTCGGCAAATATCCAACTCTTAAAACTTGTTTGGAGTTTGCCTCTGTAGTTTCAATTATATAAATTTGCATAGCGATCATAAATGAGAGAAGAAAAATTGCACGAAAAATTTTCACCTTATATCACTCCAAAATTTTTTGTCGCTCATAAAAATAATTTCTAAAATATTTCTTTAAATCTTTTCTGCTTTGAAATGCAAAATCCTTTAAAACAAATTTTTTAAATAAATTTTGATCTTAAAAATTGTTCGTACAAATAATTATTGACTTTCATTTAATCAATGTGCTAAACTGAAAACATTGTAATTCCATTCAAAAATTTTTTCATTAGATTTTATGAGGTGACTTTTTATGAAAACCGTTGAAGAAAAATTCAAATCTTCCTGCTTCTATAAATTGCCTGAGCGTCTTAATGCTTACGACAAAATTTTTATTTATGGCGCAGGTGGTGTCGGTAAATTTATGATGATCTATTTTTCTGAAGTTGGACTTTCTGACAAGGTAAATGGCTTTGTTGTGACCTTTAATAAAAACATAGGGGGGGGGGGGGATTGTCTCTCAGGAATTGCTCGGTAAGCCGATAATTCAAATTGATCTTGCTGACATTGGTGAAAATGATCTTGTTCTGCTTTCGGCGAGAAAAGCAATTCGTGAAGAAATGCTTTCAACTTGTAATGCCCTCAACCTCAAAAATATTCTTGAAATCGACTTTTTTGATGGCTTAACGCCTTATGAAAATCTTCCGGAATCAGAATATCCTTTGTTCATCAAATGTTGGTACAAACTCAAAACCGGTAAAAATTTAAATTTAGATCACCCAAAAACTTTTAATGAAAAAATTCAATGGTTAAAACTTTATGATCGTCAACCTATAAAAACGATTATGTGCAATAAATACTTGGTTAGAGATTATATCAAAGAGCAAATTGGAGAAGAATATTTAGTTCCTTTGCTCGGTGTTTGGGATAAATTTGACGATATTGATTTTGATAAATTGCCGAATCAATTTGCTTTGAAGTGCAATACCGGAAGTGAATGGAATGCAATAGTAAGAGACAAGTCAAAATTTGATATTCCGGCAGCAAAGAAAAAATTTGATTTGTGGATGCAAAAGAATCCTGTGAATATCAGATTTCTGACGCAATATAAAGATGTGCCGCTCAAGATCATTGCTGAAAAATATCTTGAGAATGAAAACGGCGATCTTTTCGATTATAAATTTTGGTGTTTTGGTGGCAAAGTTAAATTCATAATGTTCCTATCAAATAGAGCTCATGGCTTGTTGATGGATAATTATGATCTCGATTGGAATTTATTGCCTTTTACTTATAACTATCCGAATAGTGGTCATAAAATTGAAAAACCGGACAATCTTGATGAGATGATAGCACTTGCTGAAAAATTAGCAGCCGGATTCTCTCATTTAAGAGTTGATTTTTATCGTCTTAATGATGGTTCAATCAAGTTCGGTGAATTTACGTTCACTTCTTTCGGTGGTGTTTGTGATTGGCATCCGAAAGAGATGGATGAAATTTTAGGTAAGCTCATAAAATTGCCTATTGATTGATAAGAGCTTAAAAAAATTTTGCCGCCTAACATTTGAGGCGGTATTTTTATTGCAAAAATTTACCGTCAATAATCTATTTGAGGTGAATTTATGCAAAGTTTAAATTCAACTTTTGAATCGTCTTGTCTTTACAAATTAGCCGATCTTCTAAAGTCTTACAAAAAAATTTATATTTACGGTGCAGGCAGAATCGGTAAATTTATTTTTAATTACCTTGCTGAAGATCATTTACAAGATAAGATTGAGGCTTTTATTGTAAGTGATCTTTCGACTATAAAAGTTGATGAAATATGCGGTAAAAAAATTCTTCAGATCGATCAGATAACTATCAATGCTGATGATGTGGTGTTACTTGCAGTGATTGATAAATATCGAAGTGAAATATTAGAAATTTGCAAAAAGCATCACATTAAAAACATAGTGGAGATAGATTATTTCGATAAACAGAGATATAAAAATTTGCCTGAATCTGAATACCCAACAGCATTAACACATTGGTATCAGATGATGACAGGCAAGAAATTAGATTTAAAACATCCTAAGACATTTAATGAAAAAATTCAATGGTTAAAAATTTTCGATCGAAATCCGTTAAAGACACAATTAGTTGATAAATATGCTGTCAAAGATTGGGTCAAAAGTAAGATCGGTGAAGAATATGTAGTACCGTTATTAGGCGTTTATGACAAATTCGATGAAATTGACTTTGATAAATTGCCTGACAAATTTGTTTTAAAAGCTAATCATATTAGCGGCGGTGTAGGAATTTTTCAAGTTAAAGATAAATCGAAATTCGATATCGCTAAGGCTAGAAAAAGATTTGAAGAGATAATGCAAATGCGTATCGGAATAAATGATTTGCGTTTACAATATCACGATATCAAGCCGAAAATAATCGCTGAAGAATATCTTGACAATAAAGATGGTGATCTTTGGGATTATAAATTTTGGTGCTTTGATGGCAAAGTGAAATTAGTGCAGATTGATAGAAATCGTTTCGGAGCACACGCAAAAAGATTTTATACTACTGACTGGCAACCGCTTGAATATGGTATGAAAGGTCATTTGATGGACGAAATATTAGAAAGACCGAAAATGCTTGATGAAATGATCGCCATTGCAGAAAAACTTTCTGAAGATTTTATTCACGTTCGTGTTGATTTATATTGCGTCGATGACAAAATTTATTTTGGAGAAATGACATTTTCACACGAAAGCGGCATAACAAAATGGACTTCAGATCAAATTGATGAGGAGATCGGAAAATTTATCAAATTGCCGATCGATAAACAATTTGAATTGTCTTGTATGTACAAACTGCCTGAACGTCTTCAATGTTACGAAAGAATTTTTATCTATGGTGCCGGGCGAATTGGTAAATTTATGAGGATTTACCTTGATGAAATCGGCTTAACCGGTAAATTTGAAACATTTCTTGTAACTTCAAAAATTACTGATGAGATCGAAGGCAAAAAAGTAATTTTGATCGATAAGGCCAACATTAATGATAGTGATATTGTAATAATTGCAGCGAATAAAAAAAATCGTGTTGAAATGGTTTCAACTTGTCAAAAGAATAGAATAAAAAATATTATTGAGATTGATTTTTTTGACGGCTTGACACCTTATGAAAATGTTCCTAAGTCTGAATATCCGCTATTTATGAAATGCTGGTATAAATTGCATACGAGTTATAATCTTAATTTAGAAAATCCAACGACTTTCAACGATAAAATTAATTGGCTTAAAATTCACGACGTAAGAGCAATAAGATCAACAATCGTTGATAAGTACACTGCGAAAAAATATATAACTGATAAACTCGGTGCTGAATATGTAATACCATTACTCGGCGTTTATGATACTTTCGATCAAATTAACTTTGATGAATTGCCTGATCAATTTGTACTTAAGTGCAATACCGGCAGCGATTGGAATGCAATAGTCAAGGATAAATCAAAATTCGATATTCAATCTGCAAAGAAAAAATTTGATATTTGGATCAAAAAAAATCCTGCGTATATAAATTTCTTGCCGACTTTTGAAAATGTTCCGCTGAAAATTATTGCTGAAAAGTATGTTGAAAATGAAGACGGCGATCTTTGGGATTATAAATTTTGGTGTTTTCACGGTGAAGTTAAATATGTGCAAATGGATCGAAAGCGTTTTATAGCACACGTTCAAAGATTTTATACGCCTGATTGGCAACCGTTAGACTTTGTCGTTGAAGATCACAAGGTCGATCAAGAAATTTTGAATAAACCGCCTATGCTTGAAAAGATGATCGAAGTCTCTGAAAAATTATCTGCGGAATTTCCATTTGTCAGAGTTGATCTCTATTGCGTCAAGGATAAAATTTATTTTGGCGAGATGACTTTTTGTCCGCTTGGTGGAATTGCAAAGTGGAATCCGAATCAAATGAATTATGAAGTTGGTGCATTGTTGGATTTGAAACGTCTCATCAACGAAAAATAATTTCATAACGTTGGTAACATGGAAGTTATTAAAAAAATTATAGGGAGTGTGTCTTATGAAAGATTTGACTTCGGAGCAAATTAAAATTGAAAATCGCTCTGCAAAAAAAATTTTGACTAAACATTTCACTACAGAAAGATTTTTAACAGGTGGCACTGTTATAGCAGTTTTGTTTATTTGGTTTGCCATCACGGCAACAGGTGCTTTTTCAGAAACGATCATACCATCACCGGCAAGTGTTTGGGAAAGTTTTATTGAATTGACTGAAAACGGTTATAAAGGTCATACATTATTGCAACATATCGCAACAAGTATGCAACGTTTGATGATCGCTTATTGGTTAGTTGTATTAACGGCTGTTCCGCTTGGTCTTTTGAGTGGTTATAATTCAAAGATCAGAGCGATTCTTGAACCGCTCGTTGAATTTTATCGTCCATTGCCGCCGCTTGCTTATTATACAATTCTTGTCCTTTGGATGGGTATTGATGAAAGTTCTAAACTTGCTTTGTTGTACCTTGCAGGATTTTCACCGGTTTATATTGCTTGTGCGGCAGGTGTAATGAGAATTAACGAAGATTTAATTAACGGTGCAAAGACTCTCGGCGCAAATAAGTGGCAAATATTTTTCTATGTAATTTTCCCAGCTGCTTTGACTGATATTTTCACCGGTTTAAGAACTGCACTCGGTGTTGAGTATACAACTTTAGTTGCCGCTGAAATGGTTGCAGCTACTGCCGGTATGGGCTGGCTAGTCTTAGATGCAAGTAATTACCTCCGTAGTGATATTGTCTTTATGGGTGTAATTATTATGGGCATCACCGGTATACTTCTTGATCAAATAGTTAGACTTATCGAAGAAAAATTTGTCCATTGGAAAGGCAAAATGTAATATTATTTAAGGAGTGTTTTTTAAAAATGAAGTTAGTAAAATTGTTGATGGCTGTTTGTATGTTGACTTTTGCGGCGTTTGCTTTCACCGGTTGTGGTGATAGTAATAACAATGCAACTAAAGAGCCGGAAAAAGCAAAAGAAGTTAGAATCGGCACAATGAATTTAGTCAATGGTGATCTTATCGCTCAATATGAAAAGTGGTATGAAAATGAATTAGGTATACCGGTAAAGATTGTTAAATTTGACTCCGGTAAAGATGTTAATTCAGCGATTGCCGCCGGTGCTATTGATATTGGTGAATTAGGAACTTCACCGGCTGCGCTTGCAATTTCAAATAATCTTGATATTGAAGTTTTTTGGGTAGGCGATATTATTGGTGCTGCTGAAACTCTCGTTGCAAAAAATTCTTCAAATATTAACAGCGTCAGTGATTTAGTTGGCAAAAAAGTTGGTGCGCCGTTTGCTTCAACCGCTCATTATAGTTTACTTAATGCTTTGAAATTAGAAGGCGTTGATGAAAATTCAGTAAAACTTCTTGATCTTCAACCGGATGATATTTATGCAGCGTGGCAGAGAAATGATATTGATGCCGCTTATGTTTGGTATCCTGTTTTAGGTGAACTTTTGAAAGATGGTAAATCAATCACTGATTCTGAAAAACTTGCACAACGTGGTGTAGTTACCGGCGATGCAACTGTAGTAATGGCATCTTTTGCAAAAGCTAATCCTGAAATTGTGAAAAAATTTGTCGAAATTCAGATCAAAGCAAATGAAATGATCAACAATGACAAAGCTAAAGCTGCTAAAGAAGTTGCCGCTGTACTTCAGATCAGTGAAGAAGATGCAGCTGAACAACTTACACAATTCAAATATTTGACACCTGAGGAACAAATTGACTTTCTTGATAATCAAATGGCGCAGACTTTAAAAAGCACTTCTGATTTTCTCGTCGAACAAAAAAGCATTAAGTCAGCTCCTGATTTAGAATCATTCAAAGGCAGAGTCACTTCAGAATTTGTTAAATCAGCGATCCAAAAATAGGAAGTGATATTTAAATGTCTGCCGAGTGGAAAGAAAATATTTATGAGCCTTCCGATGAATTAATTTCAGTGCAAAATGTGAATTACAAAGGAAGAGAACCACAAGTTGAAGGTGAAGCATTAATTTCTATCGACAAAGTTGATCTGAATTACAATAGCAAAGATGGTCCTATTAAAGCGTTAGAAAATATCAGTTTCAATATTTTTCGTGGTGAATTTGTCTGTGTGCTTGGTCCTTCCGGTTGTGGTAAGTCGACACTTTTAAAAATTCTTGCAGGTTTTATAAAGCCTTCTGCCGGATCGGTTAAACTTTCCGGTGAAGAAATAACCGGAACTGATTGGCATCGTGGCGTTGTTTTTCAAAATCCGCCGCTTTATGCTTGGTTTACTGTTCGTGAAAATGTTGCTTTCGGTCCAAAAGTTCGTAACATTCCCAAAGAAGAGTATAAAAAATTAACTGATGAATATCTTGCAAAAGTGCACTTAACCGAATTTGCCGAAAAAAAGATTTATGAACTTTCCGGCGGTATGAAACAACGTGTTTCGATAGCAAGAGCATTAATTAATAATCCTGAAATACTTTTAATGGATGAGCCTTTTGGAGCACTTGATGCGCTTACTCGTGAAAAAATGCAAGACTTAACAAGAAATATTTGGTGGGATACCGGCAAGACAATTTTTTTCATAACTCACGATGTTGAAGAGGCTTTATTGCTTGGTACTCGTGTGATCGTTTTAAGTCGTCATCCAGGTAAAGTTATTGAAGATATTCAAGTTGAGTTCTCACGACAAATTTTAGAAGACGGCAACGCTGATATAAAATTTTCGCCGAACTTTTATAAATATCGTGAAAAATTGCTTAGATTGATCAATGCACAGTGAGGTAGTTGAAATGGCGAAGATTTTTAGTCAGTTTCAAGAATTGATCGGCAATACTCCGCTTTTTCAACTTAAACATTTTGAACAAAAATATAATTTGAAATCTAAACTCGTTGCTAAACTTGAATATTTTAATCCTGCCGGCAGCGTTAAAGATCGAATTGCTTGGGCAATGATCGAAGATGCAGAAAAAGCCGGTCTTCTCAAAAAAGATTCTGTAATAATTGAACCGGCAAGCGGAAATATTGCTATAGCTTTAGCGGCAGTTGCAGCGGTTAAAGGTTACAGAATTATAATCACTATGCCGGAAACAATGAGCATTGAACGACGTAAATTGATCAAGGCTTATGGAGCAGAAATTATTTTAACTGATGCCGCTGATGGTATGAAAGGTGCAGTTTTAAAGGCTTACAGACTAAATTATCAAATTCCTAATAGTTTTATTCCGAGTCGTTTCACTAACGAAGTCAATCCAAAATGTCATAAAGAAACGACGGCACAAGAAATTTGGAATGATACAGACGGTAAAATTGATATTTTCGTTGCGGGCGTTGGTACAGGTGGAACAATTTCCGGCGTTGGTGAATTTCTCAAAGACAAGAACAGTAATATCAAAATTATTGCTGTTGAGCCGAATAATTCACCTATGCTTTCGGAAAAAATATCCGGAAAACATAAAATTCAAGGTATCGGCGTTGGTTTTGTGCCTGACATATTAAACACAAAGATTTATGATGAAGTGATTCGTGTTACTGATGAAGAGGCTTTTGAAATAACACGTGAGATTGTTCGTTGTGAAGGTTTATTAGTTGGAATTTCTTCCGGTGCTGCAGTCGCAGCGGCTAAAAAGATCGCTCAACGATCTGAAAATGAAAACAAATTGATAGTCGTAATGTTGCCGGATACTGGTGAAAGATATTTATCAACGGCAGTTTTCGCAAATTAATAAAATAAAAAAATTTCCGCAAGGTTTTAAATCTTGATTAAATTCTTGATTAAACCTTGCGGATTTTATTTTGCTCTGATCAAAATTATTTATTGTTTGCTACTTCTTCGGCGAATTTTGGATTAACAGCTTCAACATAAATTTCACGATCTGAAACGTTTTCCAAAACTCCGTTATCTTTCAAAAAGTCTGCAGTCTCTTTGAGAGTGTCGACGAGATGACCTTTCTGATCTGAAGTTCCCATATATCGTGGTGAAATTTGATCGGTGAGTGGTATCCAGATCAATTCTTCCATACTATCAACAGCATCTGATTCACTGATTTTAAGTTCATTAGCAACGATCTTACCTGCCGCTTTAGTATTATTTATGAATAGTGCTGTCGCTCTCGTTTGAAGTTCAATATATTTCTTTACAATATTAGGATATTTTTTTGCAAAATCTTTATTAACGACGGCAACATCAGCAGTAACTATACCTTTCTCGCTGAGTTGTCGACCGGTTATAAGAATTTTTCCATCGCTTGAAAGTTTTTTCAATGTAGGATTCCAGATATAAGCCGCATCAATTTTGTTATCATTCCAGGCGTTAAGAATTTCTGTCGGCTGCATATTAATAATTTTAACATCATTTTCAACGTCGATCTTTTCAAGTTCAAGTGCTTTCATCAGACTGTAATGTGTCGTTGCACCGAAAGTCACTGCGATCCGTTTGCCTTTTAAGTCCTCAATGCTTTCTATTCCGCTTGATTTTTTAGCGATCAATGCTTCATTTCTGTCTTCGACATTGTGTATCCAAAAAATTTCGTAAGGATAATCTTTTGAAATTCCCATTGCAGCGGTAACCGTTCCTAACATTGCAATGTCAATATTTTCTGTCGCCATTGCTGAATTTATCAACAGACTTGAATCATAAGACAAAATATAAACTTTCGTCCCAAATGTTTCTTCATACCACGATTTAGCTATCAATTCATCATTCGCTAAATTTTGTACAGCGATTGTTATATGATCCGGCTTTGAAGAATCACTTTTGCCCGGTGATTCGTTACAGCCTGCCGTCAAAATTAAAACTGTTACGATTAGAATTGCAAAAATTTTTTTCATTTTAACACCTCAAGTAAATTTAATTTTCACATATAATATCACACCTCAAATATTTGTTTAAACTTTTCACCGTAAATTTCCATAAAACTTTTTTTAACTTGTTCGATCTCTTCAAAAATTCCGTCGTTAATAAATTCTTCAGCTGATCGTCTTGCCTCAAAAAGAAGATCAACATCTTTGAATACGTCAGCAATTTTCAGATCAGGCAAGCCGTGTTGTGCCTCACCGAAAAATTGTCCGGGTCCACGAATTTTTAAATCTTCCTCAGCAAGTTCAAAACCATTGCTGATATTTTCCATTAAATTTAATCTTGCTCTGCCGATCTCTGCTTTAGTATCTGAAATCAAAATGCAATAAGATTTTTCACTGCCACGACCAACACGTCCACGAAGTTGATGAAGTGTTGCAAGTCCAAATCTTTCGGCGTGCTCGATCACCATAACTGACGCATTAGGAACATCAACACCAACTTCAATAACCGTTGTCGAAACAAGTAAATTAATTTTGTTATCGCGGAATAATTCCATAATTTGATCTTTCTCTTTCGGTTTCATTCTGCCGTGAAGAAGTGCACAATTAAAATTTTTGAAAATTCCGTTGCTAAGTTCAGAAAAAATTTCTTCAGCTGAGGAAATATGTTGCATTTTTTCGCTATCACTATGTTCAATCAGCGGACAGACAACATAAGCCTGACGACCGGCGGCAAGTTCTTTTTTAACGAATTGATAAATTTTTTCGCGGCTTGTCTTGTGACGTGCAAAAGTTTTAATCGGCTTTCGACCCGGCGGCAATTCTTTAATTTGTGAAACGTCGAGATCACCATAAACCGTTAATGTCATTGTTCGTGGAATCGGTGTCGCTGTCATAATCAAAATATCCGGCGTGAGATCGGTTTTCTTCTCTAACTTTGCTCGCTGTGCAACTCCAAATCTGTGCTGTTCATCTGTTATCACTAAACCGAGATTTTTAAATTTAACACCTTCTTCAATCAAAGCGTGAGTTCCGATCACTATATCAAATTCTTGATTAGCGATCTTTTCGTAAGACTCTTCACGCTTTTTTTTGTAACGTGTAACTTGTGCCGCAAGTAAACCGATCTTTATATCGAACGGCTCAAGAATTTTTGTAAATTTTTCAAAGTGTTGTACAGCTAAAATTTCAGTCGGAGCCATAAAAGCACCTTGATAACCGCTTTCAACCGTTTTGACAAGTGCAAGCATTGCTATAACCGTTTTACCGCTGCCAACGTCACCTTGAATTAATCGCCGCATAGGTTCTTTAGATTCCATATCATTAATAACTTCGTCGAAAACTTTTTTCTGATCGTTTGTCAACTCAAAAGGTAAATTTGATAAAACTGATTGAATTAATTCACCGTTCGGTTTATGTTGAATGCCTGTCTCATCATCTTTAGTCTGTTTTTTAAGGTGGAGCAAGCCGTATTGAATCAAAAATAATTCGTTAAAGGCTAATCTATAACGTGCTTCATCAATTTCATCACGGCTTTTTGGAAAATGAATCGATCTTATCGCTGAATCGTACGAAATTAAATCGTGCTTTTTTAAGATCGATTGAGGCAAAATTTCTTTCAACGTCTGCAAACGATCTAACAAGCCGCGCATTGTCGTACGAAAAAATTTTTGATTTAAATTGCCTGTCAATGGATAGATCGGAAAAATTCCTAATTTTGGATTTTCATTTTCACCTAAAAAATCAAATTCGATAACGTTCACTTGCAAAAGATTTTGATAAAATGATTCGTCAACTTTACCTTTGACAACTAATTTCATTCCTGTAGAAAGTTTTTTCAATAAATAATCTTGATTAAACCACGTCAACAAAGCGTGATCAGTTCCGTCACTCATCATTGCGTTGATAATCGTTAAATTATTTCTGACTTTGCGACTTGTGATATTTGAAATGTATCCGACGATAATTTCAGTTGCGCCGATCGTCAAATCCTCAATCGCAGTAACATTTTTAGCATCTTCATATTGACGAGGATACAACGTCAGAAAATCATAGAAGGTAAAAATATTTACTTTATTCAATGCCACTGCTCTTCGAGGTCCGACACCTTTTAAATAAGTAATTTCGTTTTTGAGATCGATATTATGCATTTTGATCACTTCCAACTCAATTTTAAATTTCATATCAAAAAAAATTTGTCGTGTCAATAGTGAAAAAATTTTTTTTGCATTGAAAATTTGATTATTGTTATCATAAATGTTAAAATGCTTTTTATGAATAAGACACTTAACAAAAAAATGAAAATTTTAACTTACGGTTGTCAAATGAATGTTGCAGACTCGGAACGAATGTCAAGGCAACTTTCAACGATCGGTTATGAAATGATCGACGAGATCGAAGAGGCTGATCTGATTTTGATCAATACTTGTTGTGTTAGAGAATCAGCAGAAGATCGTGTCTATGGAAAAATCGGTGAGATTAAACATCTCAAGCGAAAAAATCCTAAATTGATTTTTGGAATTTGCGGTTGTATGGCTCAGAAAGAAGGCGATAATTTAATTAAGCGTGCGCCGCATATTGATTTTGTACTTGGAACAGGTCGAGTTGATCAACTTATAAAGATTGTTCAAAACCTTGAAGAAAAGAATAATTCGGAATTAGGAATTAGGAATTTAGAATTAAGACAATTAAAAAATTCCGCATTCCGAATTACGCATTCCGAATTTATACCTATAATGTACGGTTGTAATAATTTTTGTACTTATTGCATAGTTCCTTATGTCAGAGGTCGTGAAAGAAGTCGAAAGCCTGAAGAGATCATTAACGAAATTAAATCTGCAGTTGCAAATGGAGCAGTTGAGATCACTTTGTTAGGTCAAAATGTTAATTCTTATGGAAAGGATCACAAATTAGCAAATTTCGCTGAACTTTTAACGGCAGTTGACAAGATCGAAGGTTTAAAACGTTTGAGGTTTATGACTTCACATCCAAAAGATTTATCTGATGAATTGATAGCGGCGATTCGTGACGGTAAAAATATTTGTGAACATATTCATTTGCCTGTGCAATATGGAAGCGATCGAATTTTACAGAAAATGAATCGCGTTTATACCGTTGAAAAATATCGACAGTTAGTCAAAAAAATTCGTGATCAAATTCCGAACGTGAGTTTAACAACTGATCTGATCGTTGGATTTCCCGGTGAGACTGACGAAGATTTTAACGAAACGCTTGATTTTTTACGTGAGATTAAATTTGATGCGGCTTATACATTCATTTATTCAAAGCGTAGCGGAACACCTGCGGCGAATTTTCCTGATCAAGTTGCTGATGATCTCAAGCATAAACGTTTACAAAAATTAATGGACGTACAAAATGAGATCAGTTTAGAAATTAATCAGCACTTGCAGGATCAGATCGTTGAAATACTTGTTGAATGTGCAAGCAAGAATGATGAAAATATTTTTACGGGACGAACTCGAACGAATAAATTAGTTTTGTTTGAACATAATGACGAAAAGCCCGGTGATTTTATCAACGTGAAGATCAATCAACCACAAACGTGGATTTTGAAAGGTGAAAGATATTAAAATGGCAATAACGCCAATGATGCAACAATATTTAGATGCAAAAGCACAAAATAAGGACGCACTATTATTTTTTAGACTCGGTGATTTTTTTGAAATGTTCGGCGAAGATGCAAAAATCGGATCGAAAGAACTCGGTTTAACTCTTACTCAACGACAAGGTGAACCCATGTGCGGAATGCCTTATCACGCTGTTGATAATTACATTCAAAAACTTGTCAAGAAAGGCTATAAAGTTGCAGTAGCTGATCAAGTCAGCGATCCGAAGGCTAAAGGCTTAACCGATCGAAGAGTCACAAGAGTTGTAACGCCCGGAACAAATTTAACTGACGATGCACTTTCAAACGTCAATAATAATTATATTGCTTTGATCGCTGAAGAAGATGATGAGGCGGTTTTAGTTGGTGCTGATATTTCAACTGGCGAATGTTTTTATGGACTTTATGACAATGAAGGTTACGATCAAATTATTTTTGATGAACTTTATCGCTTAATGCCTTCGGAAATTTTGATCGTCAGAAAAATTTCTTTTAAAAAATCTTTAGACAAATTTATTTCACTCAAGCTGAATAGTTGCACGATCACGAAAATTGAAGACATTGCAGACAATATCACAGACGTTTTGAAAAATCACTTTTCAGAAAATGATCTGCCGTCGTCTGATTTTGCCGCCGAATCAGTTGCAATTTTGTTGACTTATATTCATCAAACGGTTATGACGGAGTTAAAGCATCTTTCTAAATTGTCACGGCTTGAAATTTCCGATCATTTGATCCTTGATCCTTCAGCAATGAAGAATTTAGAAATTACAAGGAGTCTCAAAGACGGCAGTAAAAAAGATACTTTATTTGATGTGCTTGACTTCACACGAACTGCAATGGGTACAAGACTTTTAAGAAAATGGTTAGAAACGCCGTTAATTGATCTTGCCGCTATTGATCGTCGACTTGACACCGTTGAAGAATTTTTTAAAAATTTTACTCTTCGCAATAATATTAGAGATTCTTTAAAAGAAATTCACGACTTTGAAAGATTGATGATGAAAATTGAGATCGGCACGGCTAATGCAGTTGATTTGATCGCTTTGAAATTTTCGTTAAAAATTCTACCGTTGATAATTAATATATTGCAAGGCGTTAAAAGTGATATACTTCTTGCTTGTCGTGACGGTTTAAGAAATTATGATGAGATCGTTGATCTGATTGACGCGGCGATCGTTGATAATCCCAGTAATTCAATTCACGACGGCGGAATTATTAAACCCGGTTACAATCAAGAACTTGATGACTATCGAAGAATTTCAGTTGACAGTAAATCTTTATTGCAAGAAATGGAAGAACGTGAACGCAATAAAACCGGAATAAAATTTTTGAAAATCGGTTATAATCGTGTCTTCGGTTATTATATTGAAGTTCGTAACAGCGGAAAAGATCTCGTGCCGAACAATTATATTCGTAAGCAGACATTAACCGGCGCAGAAAGATATATAACTGAGGAATTGAAAAATTTTGAAACGAAAATTTTAGGTGCACAAGAAAAAATTATTTCGATTGAATATAATATTTTTGTTGACATTCGTAATCAGATTAAAAAACACCTCGCAGAAATTCAAGACACTGCAAGGCGAATCGCTTTGATAGACGTAACAGCAAGTTTAGCTGAAGCGGCGGCAAATTATAATTATATCAGACCTGAATTGAGAACTGACGGATCGATTGAAATTCGTGACGGTCGTCATCCACTTGTTGAAAGAATTTTATCAAATAGTCTTTTTGTTCCGAACGATACAAATTTAAATCATAAGACTTGCGAAATTATGATAATTACCGGGCCGAATATGGCTGGCAAATCAACTTATATGAGACAAGTTGCATTGCTGACTTTGATGGCGCAGATCGGATCATTCATTCCTGCACGTGAAGCATCAATAACGCCGGTTGATCGAATTTTTACCAGAATCGGCGCAAGTGATGATCTTGTAAGTGGTCAATCAACTTTTATGGTTGAAATGAATGAAGTTGCACAAATTCTAAAATATTCAACTGAACATTCTTTGATAATTCTTGATGAAGTTGGTCGCGGAACTTCAACTTTCGACGGTATGAGCATTGCAAGATCAGTTATTGAATATATCGAAAGAAAAATTCACGCTAAAACTTTGTTTGCAACTCATTATCACGAATTGACGGACTTAGCAGAAAATGATCAAACTCAAAAGATCAAAAATTTCTGCGTTGCAGTCAATGAACGAGATAATGAGATTGTATTTTTGCGCAGAATTAAACCCGGTGGAGCTGATAAATCATATGGCATTCAAGTCGCTAAACTCGCCGGACTTCCAAAATCTGTTATGAAACGTGCTGAAACAATTTTAACTGAACTTGAAAGCGGTGAAAGAGTCAGCAACGTTAAACCATTAAAAAAGTCAAAATCTGAAAAAATTTCTCAAACAGATCAAAATTCGTCGTTATTCTCTTCAGATTTACCGGAACAAATTGCAAAACTCGATCTAAATACTACAACGCCGATCGAAGCAATTAATATTCTTTATAAACTTCAATCGCAGGCACGGAAAGAATTAGGGCTGAGTGCTGAGGGCTAAGGGCTGAGAGATCAAATATTAGAGGAAAATTTTTATGAGTAAAGTTAAATTGTTAGATTCAAACACGATTAATAAAATTGCAGCCGGTGAAGTCGTTGAACGTCCTGCATCTTGCGTTAAGGAACTTGTTGAAAATTCCATTGATGCCGGAGCAACAAGAATTGAAATTGAAATTCAAAACGGCGGAAAATCATTTATAAGAATCACTGACAACGGAATTGGAATGAATCACGAAGATGCAAGCCTTGCAATTCGTCGACACGCAACAAGCAAGATCAAAAGCGTTGATGATCTTTTTGAAGTTTCAACGCTTGGATTTCGTGGTGAGGCTCTTCCAACTATAACTTCAGTTTCAAAATTTTTAATGAGAACTCGATCTGAAGGTAGTGAACTTGGAACGCTGATCAAAGTTGAAGGCGGTATTGATAAAGATTTTCAAGAGATCGGCTGTGCACTCGGTACGACTATTCAAGTTGAAGATTTATTTTTCAATACACCGGCACGAAAAAAATTTTTGAAAACGCCTAACACTGAAGGCACAAAAATTCATGATTACGTTGTTAAACTTGCGTTGAGTCGTCCGTCGATCTCATTTAAATTCATCAACGGAAATAGAAACGCAATTACAACGCCCGGCAATGGCGATCTTTTCGATACGATCACCAGCATTTATGGACGTGAAATTTCTGATTCGCTGTTGAAGATCGATTTTACTGATAAAGTTGATCCTAATTTCAAAATCAGCGGTTATATCAGCAAGCCAAATGTTTTAAAGAGTTATCGATCGTGGCAGACTTTCATAGTCAACGGACGAATTATCAGCAGTCGAATTATTTCAAAAGCAGTTGATGAGGCTTACAAAGCAATGATCCCGAAGTCCGGTTATCCATTAGCGATTTTAATTTTTGATATGCCGTCGTTAAGTGTTGATGTAAATGTTCATCCTCAGAAAACTGAAATTCGTTTTGCTGACGAAAATAATCTTTATCGTGCAGTTTATGCCGCTGTCACTCAATCGATCGACGAAAAAACTTTTGCTGATGCAAATTCAAATGATGATCTTCAAAATGTTGCAGTTACTCCGACTTTTTCAAGACAAAATAATTTTTCATATCAACGACCACAAAATTTTTCTCAACGCAGCAGATCATTTAATAACGGAATTGATAACACGCTGAAAATTTTAGATAATTATTCTGCAAAGTTTTCTAATGATGAGATCGATCTGCCTCAAGAAAATTTTTCTTCAGAAACGACGATCGATCAAATTGCAACGAATGAAAAAACTTCAACAAAAAAAATTACTCCGATCGGACAAGTTGATTTATGTTACATAATTGCAAAGACAGATGACGGACTTTATATCGTCGATCAACACGCAGCACACGAAAGAATTTTATTTGATCGGCTTTGTGGATATACTGACGGCATTCCGGCTCAACAGTTGCTTGTTCATCAGATTTTGAATTTCGACGATCACGAATCAAAATTAGTTGAAGATAATTTAGAACTTTTTCATAAGTTAGGTTTCACAATGGAGCCTAGCGGAGAAAATGAATATCGTCTGATCGAAATTCCTGCTGATATTGAAATTTCTGACGCTGAAAATTTATTACGTGAAATTTTATCTAACTTGCCGCCGATTGACGAATCGATCGCCGCTGAAGATCAACAAAAGGCGATCGCTAAAAATATTCGTCAAGAATGTTTAGCAATGACGGCTTGCAAAGCGGCGATCAAAAGCGGTATGGAATTAAATTTTCGTCAAATGCAAATGATTCTTGAACAACTCGAACAGACTAGTCATCCATTCACTTGTCCGCACGGTCGTCCAACGATTATAAAATTTTCAAGCAATGATCTTGCAAAGATGTTTAAACGCACAGGATTTTGAAAAATTTTTTGTTGAATACTTGACAGAAATTTTCAATAGCGTTAAAATGTTTAACGTCGACGGGGACATAGCTCAGCTGGGAGAGCGCAACGCTGGCAGCGTTGAGGTCAGGGGTTCGATCCCCCTTGTCTCCACCATTTTAGTTAATTCGGAATGTTGAATGCGGAATGCGGAATTTATATAAAAGTCAATTCCTAATTCCGAATTTCGCATTCCGAATTAATTTTTTGGGGGTAGTTAGTTGGAAGAAAAGCTGAAACTCTATGGCTTCAACAACCTTACTAAGGCATTGAGCTTCAACATTTATGATATTTGTTATGCAAAGACTCATCGCGAGCAACAAGATTATATTCATTACGTCGACGAACAATATAATTCAGAACGTTTGACGAATATTTTAACGCGAGTGACTGAAATGATCGGCGCAAGGATTTTAAATATTTCAAGTCAAGATTATGATCCGCAAGGCGCAAGCGTAACGATTTTGATCGCTGAAGAGGCAGCGATCGAATTAGGTCAAAAGCGTCCGAAAGGTGAAACAATTTTAGCTCATCTTGATAAAAGTCACGTAACGGTTCACACTTATCCGGAATATCATCCGGAAACAAGTTTAGCGACATTCAGAGTTGACATTGATGTTTCAACTTGCGGTGAAATTTCTCCGCTGTTGACGCTTGATTATCTGATCGGACAATTTGATTCTGATATTATAACTATGGATTATCGCGTCAGAGGTTTTACTCGTGATGTTGCAGGCAAAAAACTTTTTATGGATAGCAAAATGACTTCTATTCAAGAATTTATCAGCGAAGATATTTTAGATATTTATGATGCTGTTGACGTAAATATGTATCAAGCGAATTTGTTTCATACAAGAATGCTTATTAAAGAAATGGAACTACAAAATTATTTATTTAATACTGATGTGCACGAACTACCACCAAAAACACGTTTAGAAATTTCATCTAATTTACGCCGTGAAATGATCGAAATTTTCAGCGGAAAAAATTTATATTGAGAAGTGATCAAAATGATCGAACAAAGAACTTTTCAGATCGCAAAAATTTTATTAGAAAACGATGAGATCAAAACTATTGCTGACATTGCAGAAAAATTAAACGTAAGCACAAAAACTATTTCAAGACAACTGCCTAAAGTCGAAGAATTTTTTAAGAAATATAGCCTGCAGCTGGAGAAGAAAACCGGCGCAGGCTTATTTGTTGTTGGCAGTGCAGTTAAAAAATTTGCTTTACTGGAACAAGGCAAGAAATCACTTTACAGAAGAGAATTTTCACCGAAAGAAAGATCGTCCGTCATTGTCAGCACTCTACTTTCAAACAATGAACCGATAAAATTATTTGCGTTGTCGTCAATGCTTAATGTAACTGATTCGACGATCAGTAACGATCTTGACAAGTTAGAATTGTGGTTTAACGAACAAGGTTTAAAACTTTTGAGAAAACCGGGTTTAGGTGTCAGTCTTCTCGGTGATGAAAGAGATTTTCGCCGGGCGATCGTAAGATACATTTATGATCATATCAATGAAAATGATCTTTTAAAACTTCTGCAGGATACTTTGAATTTTGATGACGATGAAAAATTTGCAAGAGTTTCAAAATTTTGGTTTGAATTGATCGACAAAGGCACCTGGAAGAAGATCGACAAGATCATTCACGAGATCGAAAGAGAGATCGGCTATCAATTTTCTGATAATGCTTTTATAGGTTTAATTGTTCATATTTCGTTGACTGTTCAAAGAATCAAAAGCAATGAAACGATCGCCATTGATCAGAAAACTTTTTCAATGTTAAAAGATCGTCGTGAATTTAAAATCGCCTCAAACGTTGCAGAAAAATTATCAGTTATTTTTGAAATTGAAGTGCCGACGAATGAGATCGCTTATATCACAATGCACTTACTCGGCGCAAGAAGTCGTTACAGCAGTGAAAATCTTGCAAGCGTTTCAATGATGGACGATTTTCGATTAGTGCAGATCGCAAGATCGATTATGAAGGCAGCGGCGAAAGAAACAGGACGAAATATCAACAAAAATCAAAATTTGCTTGCAGGACTTGTTAATCATCTTGCGCCGTCGATCAGCCGTCTTAAAATGAATATGGACATTAGAAATCCTTTGCTTAATGAGATGAAAGATCATTATCCGGAGTTGATCGATCTCACTAAAAAATGTGTCTTCGATCTTGAAAAGTATCTTGATCAAAAATTGCCGGAAGCTGAGATCGCTTATATTGCAATGCACTTAGGTGCGGCGTTATCTGATAGTGAACTTTTTCTAAATTCGATTCATAGAGTTGTAATTGCTTGTCCGACGGGTATGGGTACAAGCAGACTGTTAGCAAGCCAAATCAAAGCGCAATTTCAAAATATCAAAATCGTTGATCAAATTCCGATCTTGACAATAAATCAAAATTACATTGCTGAAAAAGATTTTGAATTTGTGATTTCAACTGTTCCGATAGATAATCCGCCGTGCAAAGTTGTTGTAGTCAGTGCGGCTTTAACTCGTGAAGACAAATTGAAAATTGAAAATGAACTTGCTAAACAGAATGAAAAATTTTTGAGTAGTGCAGCGATCATTGAACCGAAATTATCATTTCAAGAATCGTTGACTTTGATTAATGAATATTCGCAGGCGATTTTGGATCTTTTGAATCATTGTTATTTTGAACGTGCAACAGTTAAAAATATCAATGAGGCTTGTTTAATTGCAGGAAAGATCACAAGTAACAACGATCAAATGAAAGCTGAAAAAATTTCTAATGCACTTATAAAACGTGAGGACAAAGGCAGTACATTATTCAGCGGTCATCATATGGTTTTACTGCATTGCAAGACTAATTTTGTTGATACACTTGCGATCGGAATTTTGCAACTCGGTGAAGGTTTTAATTACAGCGGTGAGATCGTCAAGACGGCGATCATAATGCTTGCACCGATCGACAGCAAAGAATCAGCGATTGATACGATCGGACACATTGCCGCAGTTTTGATCGATCGATGGAGTTTTATAGAAATTTTACACGAAGGTGATAAAAATGAAATTATTAACGAGCTGATCAAAATTTTTGAAGACTTTTTCAAAAGTAAATTCAACGATCTAATGAATTAAAAATCTTTTGTGAGCGTTCCTAACTAAATGGTGCGCTTTTTTTATTGATAGACGAAAAAATTTTTTTCCTGTATAATTCGACTTAAACAAATTTAAATGAGGTCATTAAATTGAATGAACAAAATGCACAAAAAAAATCAGCCTCAACATTTTTGTCAACGCTGTTATTTATGTTGTTCGATTATATCGGAATAGTTATCGCTGAACTTCTTGCCTTTGAAATTCGTAATGCAATGGACTTTTGGAATCACGCACATTATTATTACGCAAACATTTATATTTATATCTGGGTTCCGCTGTTGTTTATAATTTTTCTAAGTCAATCAAGATCGTATCGACAAATGCAGCCGGTACTTGACATAATGCAAGCGATTTTTAAATCAGTCTTCTATGGCTGGATGGCATCGATAATAATGATTTATTTTTTGAAGGCAAGCGATCAAACGTCAAGACTATTTATAATTCTCTTCGGGGTTTTGGTTTTGATGAACGTTTGCATAATTCGCTATGTAGTTTTGAAGATTATGAAACGTCGAAATTTATTTTATGAATCAGTTGTAATAATCGGAGCAGGTTTAACGGCGGAAAAAGTAATAAAATTTTGGCGTGATGATCTCGGCTATCGATATGAAATTGTCGGCTTGATTGACGATCACCCGATCTCTGAGACTCTTCCGAAAGAATTTAAAATTCTCGGCGGCTTTAATGATTGTGCAAAAATTATTCATAAATTCAAATTTCAAACAGTGATAATCGCTGCGCCCGGAATTAGTAAAGAACATCTTCAGCAGATCATTAACAGCATTCAACCGCACGTAAAAAATATTTCATTCATACCGGACTTGATCGGTACGACAATGGCAGGTGTTGATGCGTCGATTTTATTCAGCGAAAAGATTTTAATGTTGACGATCAGAAATAATCTTTCAAGGCGTTACAATCGAATTATAAAAAGAATTTTCGATCTTGTCTGTACGATTTTCGGCGGAATTATAATTTCACCTATACTTTTGATAATTACAATTCTGGTTGCGATTGATAATCGTGGAAGAATTATTTTTACGCATTGGCGCATTGGCAAAAATGGCAAGCCGTTTCCTTGTTATAAATTTCAAACAATGATAAATGATTGTGATGAACGATTCAAAAAATATCTTGATGAAAATCCTGATGCTAAACGTGAATGGAATGAAACATTTAAATTGACGAATGATCCACGTGTTACAAAACTTGGTGCTTATCTTAGACGATCAAGCCTTGATGAACTACCTCAACTTTGGAATGTTATTCGCGGCGATATGAGTTTAGTTGGTCCTCGTCCGATCGTTGAGGCTGAAATTGTTCGTTATGGTGAAAATATTCGTGAATATTATATGGTTTTACCGGGTATCACTGGAATGTGGCAAGTCAGCGGACGAAGTGATACGACTTATGAAGAACGTGTTGCAATGGATACTTGGTATGTTCGTAATTGGTCTGTATGGATCGATCTTATGTACCTTTTCAAAACGGTTAAGGCTGTTGCAAGCAATAAAGGTGCTTATTAATTAAGATTCAAGAATATCTAATTAATTCGTATTTTGATTGATAATGCTGCAAACACTATCGTCACGTACAAGTTCGATATTATGCGTTCTTGCTTGGAATGGACGGCGCATCAGTTAATAAGATCAATCTTCTTTTAATGCTTTATGATCAGTCATATCAGTATGCAATGGCGTTACAGCGATATAACCTTCATCAGCAACAAAAATATCAGTGCCTTCACTGCGATCAATATCATAAACTTGACCGCCGACTCGATAAAAAGTCCTTCCGACATCGTCTTTGTGCATTTGAAAAGCATTAATATAATCACGTTTGCCGAGACGTGCGAATTTAAATTCTGGCTCATTAGTACAATATTTTTTTGGAAAGTTGATATTGTAGAAGAAAACTTTTTTTTGTTCAAGGACTTTTTCAAGATAATCGATCGAAGTCCTTGCAGCGTCTTCAAATGGAATTAACGATTCAATGTCAAGACTGATTGCAACCGATGGAATTTCGTGCAAAAATCCTTCAAGAGCTGCGCCGACAGTTCCGGAATAAAGAACGTCAGTTGCAAGATTTGATCCGTGATTAATTCCGCTGATCACCAGATCAGGATAATTTCCTTCAACCATAGCTTCAAGATAAATTTTTACACAATCGGTTGGCGTTCCGTCGATCGCCCAAGTTTCGATCGATTTATCGATCTTTGCATTAGGACAATGATTTTTCATAAGTTCTGCGATCTGTTCTTCTTTGATTCTCAAAAATTCTAATTGTCTTAAAACGCTGAGAGCATGACTCATTCCGCTTTGTTGTTTCATCGGAGCAACAATTATAACTTCGTGCTTTTCTGCTAAAACTGCGGCGAGTGCCCAAATTCCAAGTGCTCTAATTCCGTCATCATTCGTTAATAAAATTTTCATTCATATCACCTGCAAAAATAATTTGAATAATTTTATCACATTGAAATTTTTGACGCAATAAAATAATTCTTAAGACGTATTTAACGATCTTCAACAAAAATTTTTTTAAATAAAATTTTTTGAGGCTATGAAATTTATCATTTTCCTTGAAAAATTTTTTTATTTCTAATATACTGTTAAAAAATTTTTCCGTCGATTGGAGGAATCAATTTGATGAATTTTGAAGTGCAACCATCTTTGAAAGATTTTAAAAAATTTGCTGAGCATTCAAATTTAATTGCAGTCTCAACAAATATTAATATGGATTTAGACACGCCGGTTTCAATTTATTATAAACTCGTCGACAATGAAAAAGGTTTTATTCTTGAATCAGTCGACACAACTCACCAAGCCTTCGGACGTTATTCATTTATAGGTGCTGAACCGTTCGTTCGTTTACAGGTTTTCAAAAATAAGCTGATGATCAAAGAAGGCGATCTGATGAAGTCGATCGACGGTGATCCGGTTGTTACAATCAAACATTATATGTCGACTTATAAACCTGCGCAGCTTGATAAAAATTTGCCGCTTGCTAATGGTGGTATGGTAGGCTATTTTAATTTTGAGATCGCTGCAACTTTTGATCGTGTTAGAGGTGTTGAGATCGGTGATGAAGAATTGTTAGGACAATTTATGATCTGCAAAATTCTTGTTGTCTTTGATGCGTTGAAAAATTCGGCGCAACTGATCTATCTTGCTGATGTTCGCAATGTTGAAAATCTTGATGAATTTTATTCAGAGATCGTTGACAAGATCAATGATATAAAATTTAAATTCTCTCAACCTTTGAAGTTGACAAAGAAACATATTCAACGCTTTAAAGCTCGTAAATTAAAAGTTGATTTTATGTCGAAGTATGGCGAAGCACCGGAAGATTTTTTGAAGGCGATCGAAACGGCGAAGGAACATATTTTTGCCGGTGATATTTTTCAAGTCGTGCCGTCTCGTCAATTCAAAGAGAAATTAACTAAACCTGGCTTTTTATTCTATCGTCGTTTAAGACAAGTTAATCCGTCGCCTTATATGTTTTATTTCAATTTCGGCAGTGTTAAACTTGTCGGAGCATCGCCTGAAATGCTTGTCAAAGTGAATGGTTCTAACGTCTACACTTATCCGATCGCCGGAACTCGTCGACGTGGTAAAAATGACGAAGAAGATTTGAAATTGAAAATGGATTTGCAATTTGACGAAAAAGAATGTGCTGAACATTCAATGCTTGTTGATCTTGCAAGGAATGATCTCGGAAGAATTTCAGAAGCCGGAACTGTTAAAGTCCCTAAATATAAAACGGTTGAATATTTTTCTCACGTAATGCACATGGTTAGTAGCGTAACCGGAATACTTCATAAAAATTATATGCCTATGGACGTTTTGAAAGCTACTTTTCCTGCCGGAACTGTCAGCGGTGCACCGAAGTTAAGAGCGATGGAAATTATCAACGATCTTGAACCCGTTAAGCGCAATGCTTACGCCGGAACTGTTGGTTATATGGATTTCTGCGGAAATATGGATATGTGTATAACTCTACGCACGATGAGAATTGATCACGATAACACGGCGATAATTCAAGCCGGTGCAGGTATCGTTGCTGATTCGATCGCAATTAATGAATATAAAGAAATTCTTCAGAAAGCTAAGGCACTTTTTGAAGTCGTCGAAGAAGTTGAAAACAATGAATAAAATCGATATTGAGAGGTGATTTTAAAAAATGATTTTACTGCTTGATAATTATGATTCATTCACTTACAACGTTTATCAGTTGCTTTGTGAATTAGGTACAGTAGTTGATGTCTTCCGAAATGATAAAATTACTCCGAGTGAAATAAATTATCGTCATTACAATGCTATTGTAATTTCACCGGGTCCGGGCTTGCCGAAAGATGCCGGCGTTACAGAGAAATTGATCGACGAATTTAAAGACAAATTGCCGATTCTTGGGATTTGTTTAGGACACCAAGCGATCGGTGAAGTTTTCGGTGCAAAGATCGTTCGTGCAAAGGAAATTGTTCACGGCAAAACTTCAACAATTAATCATTGCGGAACTCGTCTTTATAAAAATTTGCCACAAGATATTGAAGTTGGTCGTTATCATTCGTTGATAATTGAACGTGAAACCTTGCCGGATTGTTTAGAGATCACAAGCGAGCTTGAAGACGGAACAATTATGGGCGTTCGTCATAAAAATTTTGACGTTGAAGGCATTCAATTTCACCCGGAATCGATCTTAACGGCTGACGGCTCCAAAATGATGAAAAATTTTTTGAATCACATAAAAAAATAATTTTGATTTTGTGTAAAAAATAGCACTCGTTAGTGAGTGCTTTTTATATGATCAAATTTCAACGACTCGACATTTATATTTTCCATAAATTTTAGGAATATCCTTAGCTCGTTGCCCGTAATCATTCAACATTTCTTCAACGTATTTCATAACGACATTAACAGAAATTTTTTTCATACAAGCAAGGTTATCTTCACCTTGACGTGGACAAGTATGCTGTCCGCAAGGATGACAATCAACAGGTGCTTTGATCAAAATATCTTTTGCGTCGTAAGGATAAAATCCAGGCACTGGTGATGCTCCGAACATTGTAACGATCGGAATATTTCTAGCAACACCAATGTGCATAGGTCCGGAGTCAGTCGTCAAGAATAAAACGCAATTATCAAGGACAGCGGCAACTTGTGCAAGGCTTAATTTTCCGGTGAAAATTTTGATCTTGTCGCTATCGTGATTCTTAATTTTTGAAATGCAAGTGTTGACAATCTCAATATCCATAGATCCACCGAGAAAAGCGATTGAAAAATTTTTTTCGATTAATCGATCAGCACATTCAGCAAAATATGAATCAATCCAGCGTTTAGTCAACCAACTTGCACCGATATTGAAGGCGATCACTTTTGAATCTTCACCGAACGTTTCATTAAAAATTTTCGTCGTTTCATCTTCAACGGCTTTCGGTATCCACATTTCAAGTCCGCCGTCGTCGATCTCATTAACTCCAACTGCCTCAATTAAAACGTCAAAATGTGATTTAACTTGATGTTGACTGCCGGGCACATAATGCGGCGTTTGTTGAGCGATCGAAGGATTAGGCATCACTTTATCAAAGAAGATCGAGAAACCCGGCTTTGAATAGCCGACAATTTTTTTTGCGCCGCTGAAGGCTGCGATCGCTGACGCTCTTTCATTGCGATGAAGATTTATAACGAGATCAAAATTTTTCTCACGAATCTTAAAAATAAATTTCACGAATGAAATTAAATGATCGTCTGCACCTTTCTTGTCGATCAAAATACACTCGTCGATATTCTTGTTATACTGAACAAGATCGGCGAGTTTTTTATCAGCAAGAAGAGCAAGATGAGCCGTCGGAAAATTTTTTCGTAATGTACGAAGTGCCGGAGTAACAAGCATTAGATCACCCAAGTGCATTAAATTTATCACAAGAATTTTTTTAAACATAAATTTCTCCACAAAAATTTTTTGAGATTAACATTAAACGCCAAGATAAAAAATCCTTTTAATTTAATTCAAAATTTGTTATCATAGCACTTGCAATTAAAAAAAATTTTAATTTTGATATTAAAAGATTTTATAAAAAAACTATTGCCATTTCATTTATAATTTTGTAGAATGAAATAAAAATGAAAAGTGGCGTTAGAGAAGGTGAAGAAGTTGGAAGATAAAAGAAAAAATCTTCGTCGCCATATTCAAGCGGCAAGAGATTGGCTGACGCAGGCTGAAAAATCAATCGAACGAGAAGACGATTTGCAAGGCGATTTAAAATTAATGTTAGCAAAAGCCGAACTAAAAAACGCTGAAAAGCATCAAAACCGATCACGTTTGATAAAATTTCTATCATTTGCAACAGCGGCGGCGATCGCCTTCGGAGTATTTTACTTTAATGACGACACAACTCAAATTTCTAAAAATACTTTACCTGTTGAGTCCGCCTCAAAATTAATAACAACTTCACCTGACAACGTGTTGACTTCAGATCAACCAACGGAACAATTAAATTTGAATCAAGCCGAAACAGTCGACGAATTATCAGAACCATTAGAAGAAATTGCTCCGATGAATGAAGATCAGCAAGAAGAAATTTATTTTGAAGAAGTCGATCAAAAATCTGCAGAGATGATCGAAGTAGAACCGCCGACAAATTCAAATTATGTTTCAGATGAGCCGATTGAAATTTTTGAAGAAAATAATATTTCGGCTGATGATCCAAAAGTAAAAAATTACACGGTAGAATCAGCAACGCCATCGGAAGATATGCAAAGATTAATGCAATCAGCCGGGCAAATATTGAGAGCCGAATGAAGGAGGAAAAATTTTTGAATACTTTAACCAGAATCAAGAAGAGAAAAAATAATCTCTTTTTGAGTTTCTTAATGCTTATGACAGGCGTATTTTTGCCGCAGAATGTTTCGGCAGAAGAAGAAGGTGAAAAATTCGTATCAACGCCATTTGAATCACCAACTGAAAATGAAACAAGTGAGACTGAAACATTTTCAAAGGACAATGAACAATCAACTGAACAGCCTGCTGAACAACCAGCCAGCAATAATGAAACGACAACTCAAGAAGAATTAAAACAAGAAAATAATGAGACTCAACCGGCGGCACAATCTGAAGATCAGATTGAAAATAAAACTGATACAGATAAAGCAAATTCATCAGAAGATAAAATTGAAAATCCTGAAGAGAAAGCGGAGAATGCTGAAAATAAAGTTGATCAAAAGCCTGTTGAAACAGAAGAATTACAAAATGATCCGCAACAAAATATGCTTGCGATAATAAATTTTCTTAAACAATACGAAGGTAAAACGATAGTTGCATTAGAGTACGAAGGATCAAGCAATTTAACTTTGCCGACGGTTAAAATTGCTGCAACTCAACACGTTGGCGACACTTTCACTGCTGAATCCGGTATTAGAGATATGGAAATTTTTTTGAATACAGGTTATTTTTATGACGTTTATCCTAAAATTGAAGAAGTGCCTGAAGGTATCGTGTTGACTTATCATCTTTTGGAAAATCCTATCTTGAAAGATATTGTCTTTGTTGGAAATACGATCGAAAAGACAGCTGATCTTGAAAGATTAATGACAATTCATCGCGGCGACGTTTTGAATAGTGTTAGACTTCACGATAATATAACGGCAATTCAAGAGAGATACAGAGGCACCGGCTATGTATTAATGAAAGTTACTGATCATCATATGGACGAAGAAGGCGTATTGACGATCAAAATTAATGAAGGTATTTTAGAAGGCTACAGCGTCAAAGGCAATAAGAAGACGAAAGATAAAGTTATTTTGCGTGAGATGAGACAAAAGCCCGGCGAAGTTTTCAATGCTAATCTTGCAAGACGATCAATGCAACGTGTAAATAATTTAGGATTTTTTGAAGATGTTAATGTCAAAATGAATCCCGGCGTTGAACCTAATGCAATTATTATGGAAATTGAAGTCAAAGAGAAACGAACAGGAACTTTTGGTGTTGGTGCCGGTTATAGTAGTGAAGATGGTATTATAGGAATGGTTAGCATTTCTGATACAAATTTCAGAGGTCGCGGCGATGCTATCAGTGCAACTTATGAAATGAGCGGCGACGATGAAGATGCACACGGTTTTGTTATTAAATATCGTAAACCTTGGCTTGATCGTCACGAGACTGCCGGACAAGTTAGTTTTTACAATCGAACTTATGAATTTGATGATTATGATACTGACGGACGTTTAAAAGAAGAGTATATGAGAAAATATGTCGGCGGTGAATTTACATTTAGCAGACCGATCAGCGAATACTCAACGAATTTTATAACACTTCGTCACCGTAAAGATGAATATGTTAAACACGTTTCAAGCGGTAGATCAGGCAATCGTAGCGGTGCTGATGGTGCAAAATGGCGCAAAGATAATTTTGGAACAACACGCAGTATAACTCTTGAACACGTTACAGATACTCGTGATAATATTTATAATCCTACTGTCGGTGGCAGAGTTAATCTTTCAGCGGAACTTGGCGGCTTACTCGGCGGCGATTTTGATTTTCAAAAGATTAGCATTGATCATCAACAATTTTTCAAAGCAGGTCATGCACAAGTCTGGGCACTTAGAACTAAAGGCGGTATCGGTTTTGGTGATATGACGGAGTTCAATCAATATAGAATCGGTGGACAAGATAGTTTACGCGGCTATCGTGAGGATCAATTTCGAGGTGATCGAATGATTTTGGGAACGCTTGAATATAGATTTCCATTGTTTAGCAAAGTTCAAGGTGCATTGTTTACTGATTGGGGAAGTGCTTGGGATACAGGATTTAAGCCGGATGAATTTCACGGCAGTATTGGCATAGGTGTATCATTAAATACGCCGTTAGGTCCATTGCGTTTAGATTATGGTCGCGGCTCTCAAGGCGGACGTGTTCATTTCAGTGTTGGCGGAGCTTTTTAATTCGGAATGCGGAATGCGGAATTTGGAATTTGAAATTATTTTGAAGACAATAATAATTTTTGGTGCAATGATTCTTTTAAATTGTTCAATGACGGCAGAGGCAGCAACACGAATTGAAAATATTGACGTTGAAATTATTTCAGAAAGTTCATTGCCGCCTATGATCAAAGAACGAATGAGAGAATCTGTCACGGCGATCGGTCAACAGTTAATCGCCGGGCAAATTTTGCCGTTGAGTGACGAACAACTCAAGCAAAAAGAATCAACTATTCATCTAGTCTTTGATAAAATTCTAGTTGGTTATACAGTTAATAACGTTGAAATAAAAATTTTTGACTCGACAGCATTTATAAAAATTTTTCTATTGCCGTGGCTTGATACGATAAAAAAAATTCAAGTCAACAAAAAAATTGAAGGAATGCCGCCGGAACTTGAAAATTTAATTTTGAATGATCTAAAAAATGTTGATGAAGTTTTTTCAAATGGTTTAAGCGGCTTACCTGTTGCAGCAACTGATTGGACGAATGGAATTTTAAAACGTCGATTGAATAATTTTATGGAAAAATTTCTGCCGGAATTTCGTGCAGACTTCGACATAAAAATCACTTCGGAAGAAAATAATATTTCAGTTGCAAAAATCGATCTGACAGTTTATCCAAAATTGCCGGTTGTTCGGACAATTAGTCTTAG
>JAFUZV010000151.1 GCA_017476425.1 Selenomonadaceae bacterium | reverse complement strand
ATCATATCTTGAAAATTTTTATTGAATTGTTCGTGCTTATAAAATGAAATGATCGCTTCATCACGATCGCCGGCTCTTATTTCAGTCGTGGTATAAGTACAACGTTCAGTATATTCAGGAAGAATCGCCATTTTGATCAAAGCATTTCCGACTGTACTTTTTCCGGCTTTCTCAAGTCCGACGATCGCAACTGAAAATTCATCTGTCTTTAGTTTACGCAGAATATTTTCATTACGATTTTGAAGACTCTGCAGGCGATCTTGATCTTCAAAAGAAATTACTATTGCATTTTTATCTTCTGCTAAAATTTTTTTCAAAACTTCTTCTGTAGTTTGAAGTTTATTAATCAATTCTTCTTTGTTCAATGTTTAAACCTCACAGTCAATAACCTAGTTGACGATTAACAACATTTTTCAGCGGCTCACCATTCAACCAACGTTTGAGATTATCAGCAATAATTTCAACGATAATTTCATTTGACTCATCAAGGAATAAATGACCGGCAATGTGTGGAGTAATGATCACATTATCAAAATCCCAAAGTTCATCGTCAACGGGTAACGGCTCAGGATCAGTGACATCAAGTCCAACGCCGCCGATCTGATCGGTTTTCAAAAATGTTTTCAATGCTTCAAAATCAATAGCATTACCACGACCGACATTTATTAAAAATGCTCCGTGTTTGATCTTCTTCAATCGTTCAGTGTTAATGATATGTTTAGTGTCTTCACTGCCGGGCAAAACCATTGCAATAATATCAGCTCGTCCGATCACTTCATCAAGTTTATCAATCGTGTAAAGTTCATCAACATAATCAGGCTTATCTTTAACAGTTCGTTTAATTCCGATCACATATGCACCGAGTGATTTAACTTTCTTTGCATAATCGCCGCCGATTCTTCCGAGACCGAGAATTAAAATTGTTGATCCTTTGACGGATTTAACAGAATTGAGTTGTTTCCACGTATGTTTAATTTGATTCTTCATATAATAATCAAAATGTCTGACGAGTGAAAAAGTCAATGCTAACATATGTTCAGCAACTTCAGTATTGTATGCACCGGACGCATTAGTTAAAATCGTTTCAGGTTTCAAGAGTCCGGGCACTGTAAACATATCAGCACCGGCATAAATAATTTGCAGCCATTCAAGATTTTCAGCGGCTTTGATCCATTTGCGTTTAATGCTGCCGAGAATGACATTAACATCTTTCACGTCGTCAAGAGTGATATTATCAGCGTCAACAAATTTCATTTCAACGTCATAGCCTTCAACTTGCTTTGCTAAAAAATCTTTGTGTCTCTGTTCAATAGGTAATGATACTAAAATTTTTTTCTTCACAATTAAAATTCCTTTCATTTGTTAATTCTACATTCTGCATTCTTAATTCTACATTATTCTAAAATCCGTTTTCTATTAAAAATTCTTTCGTGATCGTCGACGGCTTGAAATTCATCAATCGTTCAATGTACTTTGCGATAAGATCAGTTTCAATGTTAACGAGTGACGAAATTTTTTTCTGCTTAAAATTAGTAACGTCACGAGTATGAGGAATCAATGAGACAGAAAAATTTTTATCGCTGACATTTACAACCGTTAAACTCATACCGTCAAGTGCTACTGATCCTTTCTCAACGATATATTTCAAAAGTTTTTTTTCAGCTTCAATATTAACGATCACTGCATTACCTTCTGACTTCATTGATAAAATTTTTCCAACGCCGTCAATGTGTCCGCTGACGATATGACCGCCGAATCGATCATTAATTTGCAATGCACGTTCGAGATTTACAAGATCGCCGGATTTTAAATTCTCTAATGAAGTCCTTCTGATCGTCTCCGGCATCACGTCAGCAGTAAATGATTTCTGATCAAAAGTCGTAACTGTTAAACAAATTCCATTAGTTGAAATGCTGTCACCGATTTTCATATCAGATAAAATTTTTTCACAACGAATTTTGATCGAGCCGTTGATCAAGCTGTCGAACTTTCCGACTTCTTCAATAATTCCAGTAAACATTTTTAAATCACCTTTCAAAACTTATAAACAAATTCATAATAATTTTTTATTTAATTGAAGTCAAGCGCAATGAAGTGATATAATAAAAAAAATTTTTGATTGAAGGAATGAATTTAAAAATGAAATTTTCAAAGACACTTGAAGAACTTGCTTTGTTAGTGCAAAATACAAAAATTATCGGTGATGCTAAAGTTAAAATCAGCAGCATTGAACACGATTCAAGAAAAATTTCTGAAGGATCATTGTTCGTTTGCTTTGAAGGTGAACACTTTGACGGACACAATTTTATTAATCAAGCGTTTCAAGCCGGTGCAAAAGCGATCTTAACAACTAGAAATAATGTTGAAGTTCCTTCTGGAATGTCAATTTTGATCGTGCCGGATATTTTAAAAGCTCTTGCCGTGATTGTTCCTTATTTCTATGATTATCCATCAAAAAAGATGAGAGTTATCGGCGTAACCGGGACGAATGGCAAGACTACGACAACTTATATGATCAGATCGATTCTTATTAATGCCGGTTATCGTGTTGGATTGATCGGCACGATTCAAACAATGATCGAAAATGAAATTTTTCCTATTCATAATACAACGCCGAATGTTATCGATCTTCAACATATTTTTTTTGAAATGTTGAAACGAAGTATTGATTATGTTGTTATGGAAGTTTCAAGCCACGCACTTGCAGAAAATAGAGTTGCAGGAATTGAATTTGACACGGCAGTTTTCACGAACTTAACTCAAGATCATTTAGACTATCACGGAACAATGGAAAATTATCTTCGTGCTAAGACAAAATTATTTGATGAAGTTTCACGCTCCGGACTCAAAAATAATAAAACGGCTGTTGTTAATGTTGACGACGAGGCAAGCGGTGAAATTTTGCAACACGTTTCTTGTAATCGATTGACATATGGAATTAAAAATAATTCTGATTTAAAAGCCGCTGAAGTTGATGTTAGAGCTGACGGAACGAAATTTAAAATTCGTGGAGAGTTCGGCGTGATGAAATTAAATTTGCACGTCACAGGAATTTTCAACGTTTATAATGTCCTTGCGGCAGTTGGTGCAACGCTTGCAGAAAAAATTGATCCGGCGGTGATCAGTAAAACTTTAGAACATTTTAAATCAGTTCCCGGACGTTTTGAAAGAATTTTTGCTGATGTTCCATTCACTGTGATTGTTGATTATGCTCATACGCCTGACGGTGTTGAAAATGTTATTGAGACGGCAAGACAGATCGTTAAAAATCGAGTGATAACTGTTTTTGGCTGCGGTGGCGATCGTGATCGAACTAAACGCCCTATTATGGGAAGGCTTGCCGCTGATCTCTCTGATATTGTAATTGCGACTTCAGATAATCCACGAACTGAAAACCCAACTGAAATTTTAAAAGAAATCGAAGTAGGTATTAAAGAAAAAATCGGCGAAAAAATTTATAATTGCATTGAAGATCGTCACGCTGCAATTTTTCACGCCGTTGAGATCGCTCAGCCTGGTGATATAATTTTAATTCTCGGCAAAGGTCACGAAGATTATCAAATTTTAAAAGATCGAACAATTCATTTTGATGATCGTGAAGTTGCCCACGAAGCGATCGCTCAGAAATTGTAAGAAAAAAAATTAGGACTATTGAAATTGATCATTAGTCCTTTTTTATTTGAAATTTTTTACTATCGCTTTGACAAGTCCATTGATTGTATATTCTTCAGCAATTATATCTGCGTCAATTCCAAAATTTTTTAAAGTTGCCGCTGTTATCGGACCGATCGCCGCCGTTTTGATCTTCTTGATCGATTCAATATTAACTGCATTAATAAAATTTATTACCGTTGAGGAACTTGTAAAAGTGATCAAATCAACGCCATTAAGATCGATCGGCTTGTCAATCGCCGGAATTGTTTTATAAACGGGAACAACTTCAACGACTGCATTTAATTCTTTGAGTGCATCAGGCAAAATCGATCTTGCAACTTCAGCACGTGGAATTAAAATTTTTTTATTTTCAACAAGTGATTCAATCATTTCAATGATCGCTTCGGCTCTAAATTCTTTCGGTATGAAGTCTGCGATTATTCCGTGTCGATTTAATTCCGCCGCTGTCTCTGATCCTATAACTGCAATTTTTGAATTTGATAATGATCTTGCGTCGAGATTTTTTATTTGCATTCGTTTGAAAAATTCTTTAACGCCGTTTTCACTCGTGAAGATCACAAAGTCAAATTCTTTCAGTCGATCGATCGCTTTGTCAACTGCTAAATATTTATCTGTCGGCTCAATTATTTTTATCGCCGGAATTTCTAAACATTCTGCGCCGAACTCTTTTAATTGTTCACATAATTTTGACGCTTGCGATCGTGTCCTCGTCACTAAGATTTTTTTATTAAACAATGGTTTTACGTCGAACCATTTCAATTTTTCACGGAGTCGAACAACTTCACCAACTATGAATATTGATGGTGCAATAATTTTTTCTCGTTTAACTTCTTCGGCGATCTTTTCAAGTGTTGAGATTAAAATTTTTTGTTGTGATTTTGTGCCTTGATGAATGATCGCCGCCGGTGTCAATCGATCTCTTCCGTTGTCGATCAATTTTTTTGTTATCTCTGTTAAATTTGCAACGCTCATCAAAAAAATTAATGTGTCAATTCCCGTTGACAATTTATCCCATTTTATATTAGATTCGTCATTCATTTCGTGACCGGTGATCACGGCGAAATTTTTTGCAAGTCCGCGATGAGTTACCGGAATGCCTGCATAAGACGGTACTGCGATCGCTGAAGTTACGCCCGGAACGATCTCAAAATCAATTTTATTTTCAGCAAGCAGCAACGCTTCTTCGCCGCCGCGTCCAAAGACGAATGGATCACCGCCTTTGAGGCGAATTATTTTTTCATATTTAAAAGAAAGATCGATCAGCAATTTTGAAATTTCATCTTGTTTCATTGTATGCTGACCCGGAGATTTTCCAACGTAAATTTTTTTTGCTGTCGTGTTGAAATTCAAAATCTTTTCATCAGCAAGCCGATCATAAACGATAACGTCAGCTTGTTCAATCAATCGCTTTGCTTTCAACGTCAACAACTCAATATCACCGGGTCCTGCTCCAACTAAATATACTTTGCTCAAAATTTTCACTCCGTTCAAATTAGGGCTGAGTGCTGAGGTCTGAGGGCTGAAAATTTAGATCACTTAGCCTTCAGCCTTTAGCCCTTAGCCTTGATCAAGGTTTTGGCTCAGCATTCAAAAAGCCTTGTCCATATTTAAAATTCATTTTCATTAATTTCTTTTCTTGCTCCGGCGTTTCAATTCCTTCACATATGATTCTGATTTTAAATCTTTCACCTATTTTCAAGATGCTTTCTAATATGTCAAGCATTCGCGGTGATTCTTCAGTTAAATACAACAGCGAACGATCAATTTTTATTTCGTCGACTTGTAATCGATCTAACATTTTATAAGATGAATATCCTGCACCAAAATTATCAATCGATACGACATAACCCATCTTTTGCAGACTTTTCATTATGCTGATCATTCTTTCACGCTGATCATTTTGATAAAGTCCTTCAAAGCATCTTTCGTTAAATTCTAATTTGATCATTCCTTTTGGGATTTTATATTTCTCAATTAGTCGCCTCATCTTCTCAAGATAATTTTCTTCAGTTAAATGTAACTGCGATTGATTGACTGCGATCGGCAGAATTGATTTTTTTTCACGAATATAACTTTTCTGCAGTTTACAGACTTGATCAAGTACAAAATAATCAGTCGAAATGATAAAGCCATTTTTTTCAAAGATCGAAATGAATTTACCGGGCATTAAAAATCCAAGTTCTTCACTTTGCCACCTTATATAAGCCTCCGATCCGATTGGTTGATGAGTTTTTAAATCATATTCCGGCTGATACCATACTTGAAATTCTTCATTCTTGAGTGCATTTTCCATTAACGATTCAACTTTCTTTTCAAATTCAAGATCATTTTGCAATTTAGAATTAAAAAGCAGAGTATCATTTTCAGCAAGTTGACAAGCGATTTTTGCATATTCGATACTTTGATGCAGATCATTTTGATCAAAATCAACGTGACAAATTCCGGCTTTCAAATTCAGCCAAATTTTTGAGTCCTTAGTAACGATATAACCAAAATTTCTAATTGACTCCTTAGCAAAGCGGCTAATGTCAGCATCATTTTTAGCCTTGCAGAGACAATATAAACTTTCCGGCTCATTGCCTGTTGAAGTCAACAAAACTATTTCACTTTTATTTAAACTTTGTACCATATTTTTAATTTGTTCGTCACGTAATTCTTGATCATAATTCAACGAATTATAAAACCGTTTAGCAGAAAAATTAATGATATAAAATCTTTCTTCTTCCTCAAGGTCATTATAATATTTCGGTGCTTCTTTCTCAAGCCATAAAATATTAGGCAGATTATATCTTGCGTCGGTGTAAGCGATATGATGAATTGTTGCGGTGTGCTTACGTTTAATTTGCATTCTATACCATACACCGGCGGCAATTATCAAAACGATCGTCGCCATTAATGACATAGCACGCAATGGATAATGATAAATAAAATATTGAGGATTAAATTTGTGACTTGTGACGCTTAAATCTTCATTAACGGTATTTCTAATTTTGCTAATGTCAAGGTGATTGACTTCTTTATTCAAAATTCGCCAGAGTCTACGATCAGCTTGAGTTGAAACGCCTAAACTTAATTCATCAACAAATTCAGATTCAGAGGCATTTTCTAAATTATAAGCACCGCTTTCTTCAACAATATAAGGAATTTCAGATCGTGGAGCATATACAATATCGGCTTTGCCTTCGCTGACAAGTTTAAAGCATTCTTTTAAGTCGTTAGCAATAATTCGATTGTCTTCAGAGTATCGAGGATAAACAAAATTTTTAGTGTAAAGTAAATCTTTAGCGCAGGCAACAATTTTTAAATTCTCAACGTCAACGCCGCGACGATTAACGGCAACATATTCAAGCTGCAAATATGCTTGAGTCGGAGCCATATTAATTTGACCTGCCCAACTGAAATCACAAACACAATCGGCAATAAAATCAATTTGTCCGGTTCTAATTAATTGTTCAGCATCTTTCGGTGAATCCGTCGGAACAATCTCAATTTCAATATTTAAATCTTCTGCGATCGTTTTAATTAATTTCGGTATTACGCCGTGAAGTTCACCGTTATTATCAAGATAAGCATAAGGTTTATCTTTCATCAAGATCGCTGTTTTTAATTTCTTCTTCTGCGCTAAATAATCTTTCTCTTGTCGATTTAAAATCAATGGAAAGCCGCCGGTTCGTAAATATTTATCATTCAAACGGTTTCTAATGTTCGGTTGATCCATTAACATTTCGTCCATTGCAACATTCATCACTGCTAATAAATCTTTTCGATCTGTTCGGACTAATAATCTGTAACTTTGTCGATCGAATATCGATGCAACATTTCTTTCTTTGTTCGGCTCAAGCATAGGCGCAATATATCCATCAAGTTCACGACGTTGAAAAGCCTCTTGCATATCGTAAAAAGTATTGAAGTTCACAAGTTCATAATTAAAACCTTCATTAGCGGCAACTTTCGGCAGTGAAGGCAGCGGAGCATTAGCCGGAATTGTTCCGATTCTCATCTGCGAATGAATTTTTCCGTCGTGAGTAATTAATTCCATTGGATAACGTCCGATAACGTGATCAGTTCTTGTAACGTTTTGAAGTGATCGATAATCACCGGGCATCGCCGGCAAAAGATCGATCGTTCCATTTTGTAATTTCTCATTGCATTCATTCCAAGTTGTGAATGGCATATATTCAAATTTCCAATCGCCGTAGCGTGATAAAAATTCCATATATTCATAGCCGTAACCTTTATAATGTCCCGGGCGATCTTCTTCTAAAAATCCTGTCTCCGGAATGTAACCAACTTTTAAAATTGTTTCTGCTGTTGCAAATTTATAATTCAATAAAAAAAAGATCGCTATCAAAAAAATTTTTAAAAATCTCCGTATCAAATTTTTTCACCTCAAAATTATTATAACATTTTTGAATGAAAATTTTCATTGACGTGTAAAATTTTATTTACAATTCAAAGATAAAATTTTTATTGACACGAAAATTTTTTAATGATACGATCTGAAAAAATTTTTAACAATTTTTATTGAAAGGCGATGATCCTTTAATGGCGAAGATTATTAAACAGACTAACGCAACAATGCTCTTTGAAGAGATTAATCCCGAAAAGTTAGATCTGCTTACTCTTGTTGGTGACGTTAAAGGTTTTGATTCACTCTCTGATGAAAAAGTTCAAGAGATAATTGAAACTCTCTGCGTTAAAAGTTTTGATGAGTTTATTGATAAATTTGATCCTGTTGTTTATTCATTCTTTAATGCTAACAATCAAAAAGTTATGTACACTCTCAAAAAACCTGAGTCGATCCCTGATGATCTTTTGACTGAAATTCATCTTAACTTGCAAAATGATTTCTTGAAAATGCTTTTGACTCTTGTTGATGCAAAGAGATCGCAAGGACTTTTAAACGTTGATTTTAAATTTGAAAACTTAACTGATCTGATCTCGCCACATAAGATCATTGACGATATTAAACAAAATCGTAAAGAGTTAAGATATGTTTACTCTCAATATGTGCAACTTGATGACGACGATCCGAAAAAACTCGATCTCGGTGATAAACTTAATGTAATGATGGAAGAGGCAAGCATCAACTATAACAATGTTATGGCAATGTTGCCGCTTGCGATTGAAGATATTAAAACAAGATTGTTGTTAAATTCCGGCGGTGGTGGTGCTGATGCTACACCTCTTGCACTCGGCGTACTTACAATGGGTGAAGAAGGCGAACTGAAAGTAATTGAAGCTCCGAAGGTTGATAACTCGACGGCGTTGGTTACTCTTGATGATAAAGTTAATCAAGGACTGATTGAAGTTATCGGCGAAGATTATGAGGCACTCAACGAAGATAACCATAATGATTACGTTAAGTCTTTAGTAACGAGGACTTTTTGTCCGTTGCCGTCGACAATGGTTAGTGAAGTTGATATTGAGAAAGAGATCGAAAATTATAATACGTATCTTCAATTTTACAAAGAGGCTAAAGATGATTTCATTAAAACCGTTAAACCGTTGATTGAAAAAATTCTTGGCGTGAGATTATTCTTTGAACAATATCCTTCAAAACTTCGTGGAATGAAACCTTCGCTGTTGATCACGAATATTAGCAATGATATGATGGCTAAAACTCCGAACATTCCACGCTTGATCACTTATTTAAATACTGTTAATGGCAAAAATAATTTTGATAATACGATCTGGTATGCGATCTTTCCGTCGATCGCTTTCGACAGCGGCAGTAAGATTAAATTAACTCGTCAGAGATTCAAAGGCAATGATACGCCGGTTAATACAAATGTTAATAGTATGGAGACGCTTGCAAGGATTCTTGATGTGTTGAAAGATTTCCGCATTCAATGTTTCTTTAGTTTTGCGTCGAGTGAAAAGAATACGTTTAACGCAATGGCAACTGAAGGCATTGAAAAGTATATTGATAAATCTATGCCGTTGACTGCAAAGGCTTATAGTGAATTTGCAATTCCGTGCTTTCCGAATTTTACAATCATACCTAAAGATAAATCCGGCGTTGTACTTGATACGAAAATGACACTCAATGATAATAATCTTGCTGAAGTATCGACGGCGAAACAGGATATTATGAAATTGTGGATCGATGGTGTTTATGTTGGAGCGGCGTATATTGCGGCGGGTATCGTAGCGGCTTATCAAGACCCGGAATATCTCAAAATGATTTTCCGTCGTAATATTGATGGTGAACTTCCGGGCGTGAGATTCGATCTTGAGTCTGGGGATAATTCGTTAATGGTTTATACGACGCTTGCTAAAGAGATCACCGGCTTTACTAATCCTATCAAGAGCGAGATCAATAATAAATGTTTCGGTTTCGTCTTCTCTTCTGAAAATGCAATTTATAACGGCTTGCCTGTTACTAATATTATGGTTTACAAATCAAGAAATTTGCTTTATGATGAAGAAAATGGAGTATATGAACCGATCTATAAGACGCAAGTGACAACTTACATTGAAAGAATCCTGCGCAATGCGACTAGCGATTTCAAGCAGGATAAAATTGTTCGTTTCTTCAGTTCTAATCCTAATTCGCAGTCGAGCAAGTGGCTTGATAAACGTGATCGACTTAATGCAATAATCGGCGTTGGAGATGATCTCGGTTATACAATCGACGAGGAGAATGGAATTTGCACGCTGAATATTGTTTTTAATGGCAACGTTAAGAATCTTGAAATTGAAACAAATCGAACAACCTCAGCAAAGCACGTTTGATCTAATTCAGAATTAAGAATTAAGAATGCAGAATTAGGAGTAACGATTTATAATTCTACATTCTGCATTCTACATTCT
>JAFUZV010000150.1 GCA_017476425.1 Selenomonadaceae bacterium | reverse complement strand
TTGAATAGTATTATCTCAACGATTTTAGAAGATAAAATTTTTTCTCTGAAGTTAGCAAAAAAAATGCACTTCACTCAAGAAGGCATTTAGCGTCAACGAATTTATAAAGAAGGCAAATTCAAAGATTTGATCATTTTGTCGATGCTAAAGTCTGAATATGAGGCGTTGAATTGCAATGACTAGACAAGAAATAATTCAAGAGACGATCGAAACGTCATTAAACGATTCAACAAAGATTTTGAAGTTAGCAAGAAAATTTTCAAAGCTGTCGATCGATTCAACGGAAAATTTTTTGAAAATCGCTGTGCTTGGTCAATACAGTATTCAACATTTCGTAATGGTTTTGAAGTTACTTTTAAATGTTCGTGGAATTTCTGCGCAGATTTACGAAGGTGAATACAACGGAATAACTTCAGAAATTCTTGACAAGTCGTCGAATCTCTATAAATTTTCCCCGGACATTGTGATCATTTTGACTGATCACAGATATATTGAACGTTATCCAAAACTTTTTGATAGTAATGAAGAGATCGACAAGCAGGTTAATGAACAATTTTTATTTTGGAAAAATCTATGGTTGAATTTAAAAACTTCATTCAACTGCAAAATATTTCAAACGAATTTCAATTATCCACTTGAAAGACAATTAGGTAATTTAGAAATCAAATATAATTTTTCACAAAAAAATTTTTTACGTAAATTGAATTTGAAATTAGAATCTGAAAATGATTCAAGCGTTTCGATCGTTGACATTGAAAATTTTGCTTCGACAGTCGGCAAGTTGAATTTTTTTGATGAGTCTGCATTTTATCTTCACAAATTAGGTTTTGCGCTTGAATTTCTTCCTCAAGTCGTAGATATTTTTGTTCAGCAGATCGCAATTAGTAGAGGACAAGTTAAAAAGTGCTTAGTACTTGATCTTGATAATACGATTTGGGGCGGCATCGTCGGTGATGATGGTTTTGAAAATCTTCAACTTGATCCTAATAATGCTGTCGGTGAGGCTTATCTTGCATTTCAAAAATATATCATTGCGTTGAAAGATCGCGGCGTGATCCTTGCAGTCTGCAGTAAAAATGATGAAACGATCGCTAAAGAACCTTTTGAAAAAAATCATTTTATGCAATTAAAACTTTCTGATTTTGCGATCTTCGTGGCGAATTGGCAGGACAAGGCAAGCAATATTAAATTTATCGCTAAACAACTCAATATCGGGCTTGATAGTTTAGTTTTCTTTGATGATAATCCTGCTGAACGTGAGATTGTCAAAAAATTTTGTCCTGAAGTGCAGGTTATCGACGTGCCTAATGATCCGGCTTTGTATGTCCGTGCACTCGATCAAGCTAGACCGTTTGAATGGCTGCAGTTGACGAAAGAAGACATTAGCCGCAGTGATAGTTATGTTGAGAATCAAAAGCGATCGGAGCTTGAGACACATTTTAAAAATTATGATGAATATCTGATCGCTTTGAATATGACAGCTAAAATTTCTGAAGTGAATGATTCAACCGTTGAACGATTTTCACAGCTTACGAATAAATCTAATCAATTTAACTTACGCACTCAACGTTATGATGAGACACAAATTCAATCAATGCGTCAAGATGAAAATTATCACTTGATGACGATCGAATTGACAGATAAATTTACTCAATATGGAATAATAGCTTGTGTTGTACTTCGATTTGAAAAAAATTGTTGCTTTATTGAAAATTGGGTGATGAGTTGCAGAGTCCTTAAACGTGGCGTTGAGTACTTGACATTTGAAAAAATTTTGCTTGAGGCTAAGAAGAGACATTGCGATCAGATCAAAGCTGAATACATTCCGACTGCGAAAAATAATTTAGTTAAAAATCTTTTGCCTGAACTCGGCTTTGATTTTGAAAATGATCTTAACGAATGGCAATTTAAATTTCAAATTAACAAAGAGTTTACAAAAAATTATTTTATCGAGGTGTAGAAAAAATGATCGCTTTAGAAGAATTACAAGAAATTTTTAGATCGGTTTTTGATGATGATTCTTTGATTATTAGCAGAGAAACAACTGCTGATGATATTGATGATTGGGATTCGCTTGCACATATTGAACTTGTCAGCAATATTGAGAAAAAATTTAGCGTTAAGTTTACAATGGTTGAAGTTATGTCGCTTGAAAATGTCGGTGAATTTTTAGATCTTCTCAATGAGAAAGTTGGTAAATAGATGAACGAATACACTTTTGATCAGATTAAATCAATAATTAAAACTAATTCTAACGATAGTGATGAAAATATGAGGGGGGGGGGGGGCAGAATCATTTGATATTGTCGTTACTGAAGATATGATGCAAAATTTTTGTGAACTCAGTGGCGATATTAATCCTATGCATATTGATGTTGATTTTGCTCGTGATAATGGTTGCAAAGACAAATTAGTTTATGGAATGTTGAGTGCTTCTTTTTACTCTAAACTTGTTGGCGTTTACTTGCCGGGTAAATATTGTCTTCTGCAAAACATTCACGTTAAATTTCATAAGCCGGTTTATGTTGGTGATCGTCTTACAATTTCCGGCAAAGTATCTGATATTATCGAATCGGTGAAACGTTTAGAGATCAAAGCTACCATTCGTAATCAAGATGGTGTTAAAGTTAGTAGTGCTATTATTAAAGTTGGGTGCTTGAAATGATCAATAAAAAAATTTTTCTTGTTATCGGTGCATCGTCTGATGTTGGTGTTGAATTAATTCGTCAACTGAATGAGGATGAATGCAATTCGATTTTTCTTGCTCATTACAATTCTTCGCTTAACGATCTTGATAAAATTTCAATGAAGAATGATAACAAGATCGAATTTCTGCAAGCGAATCTTTTGGATAATTTACAAGTTGAAAAATTGATCGCTGATATCGCCGAAAATTATGAAGCTCCAACTCATATAGTGCAATTAGCCGCTATGAAATTTCAACATTGCAAGTTATCAAAATTAGAAATTGAACGACTTCAAAATAATTTACAAGTGCAGGTATTTTCGATAGCAAACATATTGAAAAAATTTTTACCTATTATGGCAAAAAGAAAGATTTACAATAAAGTAGTTTTTATGTTATCATCTTTTGTTATCGGTAAACCGGCAAAATTTTGTTTAGATTACAACGTCACTAAATTTGCATTGTTAGGCTTAATGAAGTCATTAGCAGCAGATTATGAAGGTAAGCTGATCAATATTAATGCAATTTCGCCTTCAATGATCGAAACTAAATTTTTAAGTGAGATCGATGAAAGAATCGTTGAAATGAATGCAGTGAACAGTTCCGAAAAGCGAAATGCAAAAGTTGAAGACATTGTTCCTGTGATAAAATTTTTGTTGTCGTCGGAAAGTGATTATATTCACGGAGTTAATTTTAATGTGAGTAACGGAAATGTTTTCGATTAATATGAATTTTAATTCGTTGTTGAGAGATCGACAGCGAATTTTTTTTGATCACTTGACAAATGATAAATTTTTTTACAAAATTTACGATTGAAAGTGAAGTGATTTTATGTCAAATATAAAAATCGGTCATATAAATTTTTTAAACATTCTTCCGTTGACTTACAGCTATAGAAATGGTTATGCAAATGGACTTGACGTTAAATATAATGTGCCGTCGATTTTGAATGACGATCTTGCAAACAAACGGCTTGATATCAGTCATATTTCTTCAATCGCTTATGCAAGATTAAATGATGATCTGTTGTTACTGCCGAATATTTGCATTCGTGCTGATTGTGACGTTGAAAGCATTATGTTGATCTCAAGAGTTCCGATCGAAAATCTCAATGGTGAAAAAATAATTTTGACTTCAAAATCTGCAACGTCTCATTGTCTGTTGAAAATAATTTTGTCTGAAGGTTACAACCTAACGCCGAAATATTTTGTTGACGCTGTTGACGTTAAAAATCCTGTGTCTGATGATTCGACAGCCGCCTTATTGATAGGTGATGATGCACTTTATAATTATTTTCATACGCCGAAGAATTTTTATTGCTACGATCTCGGAAAGTTATGGCATGAGTTGACGGGTAAATCAATGACTTATGCTGTTTGGGCTGTTCAAAAGAATTTCGCTGAAAATTTTCCGAATCGGCTGCAATTTGCTTACGAAAAAATTATTTCCGGACTTAATTACGGTGTCAAAAATAAATCAGCGGCGATAAATTCAATTCTCAAAGACACTTCATTCACTTACGATCAGTTGGATCATTATCTCGGCGGCGTGATCAAATGGAATTTTTCAAAAACTGCAGTTGAGGCTCTTCAAACTTATTATAAGTTAGCTTACAAGTTGAATTTGATCGATCGCTTGCCGGAAATTAAATTTGCTGACGTGAAAAGTTATGAATCAAATTAAAGTTGCGATTTGTGACAGCGATCAAAATATTTGCGTCGATATTAAAAATCTTATTCAAAAGATCGATTCGACGATCTTGACGAAAATTTTCAATTCTAAATTCGATCTTCTCAATGCTGAAGAAAAATTTTCAATCTATCTTCTTGACATTAAAGGCGTTAATGGCTTGCAGATCGCTAAAAATCTTCGTGAAAATCAATCCGAAAGCGTGATAATTTTTCTGACCGGTTATCGTGATTTTATGGAAGAGGCTTTTGATGTCAACGCTTTTCATTATCTCATTAAGCCCATTGATATTGATCGTTTCACAAAAATTTTTCTGCGTGCTGTTAAAGAAGTTATGAAAAATTTTGATGATCGTGAAATTCTCTTGAAAGTCGGCGAATTTAATTATATAATTAAGCTGAGAGATATATTTTTTGTCGAAAGTAGCAATAAAAAAATTATTTTCCATACGACAAGCGGAATTTATGAAGTTTATGGAACTATGGACGCTATTCAAAATATTTTAGGCAAAAATTTTTATCGTTGCCATCGTTGTTACTTAGTGAATCTTTCAAAGATCACCGCTTATAATTCACAGTCGATCAAGCTGATTAACGGCGATAATTTGATTTTAGCGCAAAAAAAATATTCTGATTTCGTCAAAACATATTTGAACAACGCAAAATCAGAATAAATTTTTTGTTGAAATGAAATTGCTATTATGCTATCATAAATCATTATTAATTAATGATCGGAGTGATTCGATGTCGGAAAAAATTTTTAAAACTTATGAATTAGACGTTAGCGGCTTTAAATCTGAAGCAAAATTCACTGATGAGGCTGTCAATGAAATTTTTTTGCCATTCTTGAAAACCTTAACGAATTTACACGGACAATTAGGCAGAAAAGTTGTTGCTTACCTCGTTGCGCCGCCGGCAGTCGGTAAAAGTACCGTTGCACAATTTCTTGAAAAACTTTCAAAAGAGCATATGGAACTTTCGACGATCAAAGCGTTGAGTATGGACGGCTTTCATTTCTCAAGTTCTTATATGGATGCACATTTTGCCGTTGTCGACGGTAGTACAATCCCGATGAAATATATCAAAGGTGCGCCGGAAACTTTTGACGTTGACGCTTTACAAAATAAAATTCGTGAAGTCAAGATCGAAGAGGCAGATTGGCCCATTTACGATCGAAATATTCACGACGTTGTGCCGGATGCGATCAGCGTTGAATCTGATGTGATTTTGATCGAAGGAAATTATTTATTGCTGAATAATCCTAAATGGACAAACATTCGTATTCTTGCTGATTACAGCGTGTTTATCAAAGCTGATCCCGAAATGCTTAAAAAGCGATTGATAGATCGGAAAGTTCGAGGCGGTAAAACTCAAGGTGAAGCCGAACATTTTTATGAAACAAGCGATAAAAAGAATGTTGAACTCGTGCTGAATAATTCCGCTGAAGCCGATGAAACGTGGATTTTACAAGCTGACGGCGATTATATCAAAGAAGAGAAATAATTTTTTATGAATAATTTAAAAACCTTCTGCTAATTTTTTAACAGAAGGCTTTTTTGTTATCTTGATTTCCATTCAGGAACTATTGAAGGTAAATTGAATTGCATTAAAATTTTTGAAACAACGTGATCGATCTGATCTTGAATCGTTGAAGGCTTATTATAAAATGTCAGCATTGGCGGAATTATCACAACGCCATTTTCTGCAAGTTCTTTCAAATTTTTTAAATGGATTCGACTCAACGGTATTTCTCGCGGAACAATTACGAGTTTTCGATTTTCTTTAATGCAAACGTCAGCCGCTCTTAATAAAAGATTTTCAGCGTAACCATTCGCAATACCTGCAACAGTTTTCATACTGCAAGGCACAATGACCATTCCGTCAGTTTTAAAACTTCCGCTGGCGATCGACGTGTCAATATCTTTAACGTCATAAACAAAATTTGCAAGTTGTTTCAAGTCTTCAAGATCAAAATTAATTTCGTGCTTGAAAGTTAATGCTGCGCCGTCAGTTACCACAAGATGAATTTCTACATCTTCACGGCGTAAATTTTTTAAAAGTTCAACGGCAATGATCGAGCCGCTTGCTCCACTCATTCCAACAATCAATTTCATAATTTCACCTTTAATTGATCACGGTAAAATCATTGCAATTTCATCGCAGTTTGGAAATTTAGGGCAATCGATACATTCACGCCAAATTTTATGCGGCAATTCGTCTTTAGTGATCGTGCGAAATCCAAGCGTCTGAAAAAATCCAGGTTTATATGTCAATGTGAAAAATTGTTTAACGCCAAAACTCTTACCTTCATCGATCAAACGTCTGACGATCTCCGAACCTATTCCTTGACGTGAATGATCTCTACTTACTGCCATTGATCGAACTTCTGCCATTTCATTCCACGTTACGTGAAGAGCACCAACTCCAACAACTTTGTCATTATCATCAACAGCAACGATCATTTCTCTAATCGTTTCATAAAGTACAGAACGCGACTTTGAAAGCATTACACCTTCAGCCGCATAATCATTTATCAACGTAAAAATATCTTCAATATCTCCAAAATTAGGCTTGCGATATTTAAAATTCAAAATCAAATGCACCTCTTTGTTAATTCGGAATGCATAATTCGGAATTAGGAATTAAAATAATTTCGCATTCCGAATTCTTAATTCCGAATTATTCAATCGTCGTTTCCAAAAAATGAACTTCCACCGCCGCCGCCACCGCCGGACGTTGGCAAGAATGATTTAATCCAACTTTCAAAGCCGCCGGGATTTCTCGTCTGAATCAATACAACGCCGGGTCCTCTGAATCTACAAACTAACATTTCACCGGAAGTAAAACTTGAAATCCAGCCGTGCGACGCTTTCTCAATGTTATATTCCATATAATCAGGCCAAGCGACAAGATGTCCATTATCGATCACGACTTCACGACCGGCTTCAATGTTAATCGGATGAATTACTCCATAACTACTCAAAAAAACTGTTCCACGTCCGTTGATGTGCAAAATAAAAAATCCTTCGCCAGACAGAAAACCTTTTGATAAATTTTGCATTTTCGTATCAACGTTAATATCTTGAGTGCTTGCCAAAAATCCATCTTTCTGAACCATTAAACCATATGAGCCGTCAAGTTCCACGTCAAGAATGCCGCCAGGTATCGAATGAGCAAATAAAACTTTTCCTGCACCACGTGAGGCGATCAACTCTTGAAAGAAAAAACTTTCACCGGCAAGAAATTTTCTGGCAAGACCTTTCAAAATTCCGCCAACGCCTTCACCTTGCATTTTGCCTTCAACGTCGATCGTGTCGTCCATTGCGATCATTGCATCTGATTCGGCTTTGATTCGTTCACCACGATTTAATTCACATTCGACAATCGGAAATGCTTCAGGATATAAAATTTGATATTTCATTAAAAAATTTCTCCTCATCAAAATTAATTTCTCATTGAAAATTATTTGAAGGATATTTTAACATAAAAATTTCATTTCGCAATAGAAAAATTTTTTGATCAGTGGTAAAATAATATAAGGATATGTGTTCATAAACATTTAATAAGTGTATGAATATGAGAAATGATTATCATCGCTTCTTCTGATGCAGTTTTTATTTCATAATCCTACTTAACCTGCGTGAATGATTCAGCCATGCAAATGTTCCTTCTACTATCATCTTTTAAATCGAGAAGGGCTCAGAAAACATAAACAAAAACTTTTGATAAAATAAAATTGAAACATATCGAACTTAGAAAAATTTTTTTAAGAATCGCTTGACAGTCATTATATTTTTTCATAATATTTATTATCAATTTTGTAAATTTTGAAATGAAAACTTTCTTACCGAAAATGCGCCGAAAGCACCTTGATTTATCTATGGTGATGAAAGGCGCAAAAAAACTCTTGCATTTTAAATAGATAGTTGTATAATGAAGAAAAAAAGTTAATGAGAGGTGAGGAGAAAATTTAGACGGCGGGTAAAGGTATCAGGAAGACAGCCCGGACAACCATCATCATTAGGTGAGTTGTGGCCAAGAAGTCGCCATACCTCCGCAGGTCTACCACAACGCCAAGATAGAGGGGCACACGCACAGCGTGATAGTTAGTAAAGCTGAGAGGCAAAACGAAGTTGAGCGGCAAGACCAACAAACAGGCTATGCCTGCGG
>JAFUZV010000149.1 GCA_017476425.1 Selenomonadaceae bacterium | reverse complement strand
AAGCATAATTCAAAACTTCGATCGTAGCTTTGAAAGCTGCGCCAGTACCTTGATAATTACGACGTGTTACAATAGCATATTCAGCATTTTTATCTCTAGTCGAAATATTTTTTAAGCTCACAGTGCCAAGATAATTATCTTTCGCATCAGTGAATGCAAAATGTTGATTATTATCATCAAAACTCGTATCGATAAAATTTTGTGCGTCTTGCTCCGTCATATCTTTAAAATTTACTCTGAAATTGCAATAGACAAGCGGATCATGCATCCACTCAATCATATTAGAAATGTCCTTTGATTCTAATTTTCTAAGCATTTTAATCACCTAATTTAAATTTATAGTAATCCACCTACACCTAAATGTCTAAGCTCACGACGAGTTAAAATTTCGCCGGTAACAATTCGAGGCAATACAAGATCAAAAACCGTTTTGGAACAATACATAACACAGCCCGGCAAGCCCATTATAGGAATATTATTTTTGTAAGCAAGCATAAACATTGCTCCGGGCAAAACCGGCACGCCGTAAGTTACCACTTTTGCACCGCTTGAAATGATCGCCGCCGGTGTCCGATCGTCCGGATCAACGCTCATTCCGCCGGTGCAAATGATCATTTCACAACCATTATTCAAAAGTTCATTAATATGCGATAAAGTCATTTCTTTTGAGTCGTCGGAAATTCTTTTTTCAGCGATCTCAAGTCCGAAAGTTTTCAATTTCGATTCAATAACCGGCGTGAAAGTGTCCTTAATTCTATCGTGAAAAATTTCAGAACCGGTGACGATCAATCCAACTTTAAAATTTTTGTAAGGAACAATTTTCATCAGCGGTTGATCACCGGCAATTTTTTTCACTTCGTCCATTTTTAACTTATCAATTACAAGCGGGATAACTCTCATTCCTGCAACTGATTTATCTTTTTTGATCGGAATGTGATTTTTGATCGTCGCAATACAAATTTCATCAACTTCATTGATCGCATTCAATTTTTCTTCGTCGACTTGAAAGACACCATCAATCGTTGCTTTCAATTCGATCTTGCCTTCTTTAACTTCCGTTGCAAAAAGATTTTCACCTTGAGTTATCGATCTTAAAATTTCTGCGGCATCATTCTCGTGCAATTTCGTTTCATCATTTTCCCAGACAAAAATATTTTCCTTACCGAGTGACAAAAGAATCGGAATATCTTCAGCGGTAATGATATGACCTTTACGAAATTTTGCATCTTTCGTTACGCCTCTAATGATTTGCGTTATATCGTGACAGAGAATTTTTCCAACGGCATCTTGAGTTTTAATTTCTTTCAAAAAAAATACACCTCTAAACTTTTTTAGTTTGAGTTGTATTCTATCACAAATAAAATTTTTTTGGCGTGATATTTTTCACATTGAAAAAATTTTGTAGAGAAAATTATTTTTTATCAGTCATATCATCTTCATCTTCTTCAGGCTCATCTTCTTCATCTTCTTCATCTTCTTCAAATTCTTCAGTCTCTTCTTCTTCGTCATCATCATCATCTTTTTGCCAAAGAGTCATCATAATCGGCGGAATACAATTATCAATAATATCTTTGACAAGATAAAGCGTCGTTACAACTTGTCTCATAATTAAATCTTCATCTTCAGTATAGAAAGAAAAATCATATGATGCACAAATGCTACCGTCGTCCTCAAGGCACAAAGAAATATATCTGTAGCGATCAAGCAAATTGTTAAGCACTTCTAAAATTTTGATTCTTTTTTTCTTCGGAATTTCATCAGAAATGTAAGTGAAAAATCTTCCGTCCATTTGAGAAATTTTCAATTTGATATGAAGACCTGGAGCATTTTTTGCAGGCATAGGAATAGTAAAAATCGTTGCGGTTTCGTATCTGTTCAAAGTGAAAATAAATTCGTCTTCTTTGAATTTACGTTCAATAATCTCTGCATAATTGATCTCAACAGACTTTTTTGATCTAGCCATAAAAAAACTACCTCACTTTCAAACAAATTCATCAAACAAATTTAACGTTTAAAAGTTTAAGGTAGTTTATAATATTTGTCAAGATTGAAATTAACAGAAAAATTTTTATTTTACAGCGTCGTTGATCTCTTGCTTAGTAAGTTTACCTTCTGCAACTAATTCATCAATCCAAGCACCGTGATGGTGAACAGCATAATCAGCTTTGATCGTGCCGTCTTTCATACCTTGCAATGAATCAGGATTAACACCGACAGCAAGATAAATATGACCGAGTGCCGCCGCAAATCCTAAACCTGCAGCGATCGAATGAACAGGAATCATCCAAGCACGAACTGAATTATCAATCACGCCGGAGCCAAGCCAGAGAACTAAACCACTGCAAACGAGCACAGCCCAAAGACCCATTTGTAAAGCAATATTCATCTTTTCGCCGCCGTTATAAAATCCTTGTTTAGGCATTTTCGGATCTTGTCCGAGAAGTTCACCAGGAAATTTTATCAAGAAAGTCATATCATCTTTTCCAAAACTAAGAACTTGACCGAAAAGTTTTGCGTAACCTTCACGAGCAATGAAGAGACCAATAATCGGCGTGACGATAAAGATCACTGCAAAAAATCTGTGTGCATTTTGAAGAGTTGCTGATCCAAAAGTATTGTAGAGAAAACCGAAATAAGTTGGATCATAAAGTGGTAAAGCTGTCAGAAAGAGCATCAAAAATGAAATTCCGTTAAGCCAATGACAAAGAATAAAACTTTTTTTATGGCGTGGAACGAATTTATTATTAACCAACATTTAAAATCACCTCTGTTCAATGGGTAATTGATAATTGGAAATTGGTAATTAAATTTATCATTGCCCATTAGTCATTACACATTACCCATTATTTTTCTTGCCGATCATTTTACTAAGGACAAATAAACCTGCGATACCTGCCGCCGCACCAACTCCGGCGATCTTTCCGATCGGACGAATAACATCTTTCCACAAATTAATTGATGTCGGCGTTTTAGGATCAACAGGCAAGCCGTAAACTTCCGGCTTATCAGGCAAAACATACATCATATGAGTACCGCCAACGCCATTAGGTTCAACGCCATAAAGTTGTGCATTCGGAAATTGATCTTTAATCGCAACAAGTCTGGCTCGTGCAAGTTCTCTCATCTCGGCGATCGTTCCAAAATTAATAGCTTGTGCCGTGCAAGTCTTAGAACAAGCCGGCTCCATACCTTGTTCAATTCGATCAAAGCAGAGATCACATTTCGTTGACTTATTGCGATCGGGATCAACTCTCGGAACATTAAAAGGACAATTTGTCGTGCAATATCCACAACCAACACATTTAGCCTCGTCAATAACAACTGCACCGCTGTCAAGTCGACTGATCGCATTCTCCGGGCAACCTTTCATACAAGCCGGATCTTGACAGTGCATACATTGAAATTTAATAAAATCCCAATGAAATTTTCCTTTGTCATCAACGCGTTCATTCATCTTGATCAAATTGTAAGTCTTTGATGTCAAATCTTTATGTGATTGATATTGACCTTCAAAAGGCGTTGAAAAATCTGCCGGAAGATCGTGCCACTGCTTACAAGCAACCATACACGCTCGACAAGCACTGCAGCGTGCAACATCGTGGAGCATTGCCATTTCTTTTGCCATATTATCACTTCCTAACTTAAATTATTTGAACTTTATTAATCATCAGTTCCACTGTCATCATCATCAACATTAATTTCATCATTGCCGTAATTATGGTTTTGTTTATTATAATCTTTGTCGCTGTCATAATTTTGCTGAGAATTTTTTTGATTTTGATTTAAAGGTCTATTTTGATTGAATGGTTGTTTAAAAATTGACATATAAAAATCCTATTCTATTAAAACTCTGCCGCACTTTTGAAAACTTTCATCTTTGTTCGTCATTAAATAATAATTCAGCAAGATGAAAAGCATTTTTGCCGCCAAGTTTTAAGCCTCTTACGCAGTAATGACAATAAGCAATAATTTTATCCGTTGTAATTTGTTCGCAATAATTTTTCATAAGTTGAAATTTTTCTTCTTGCGAATGTTCTTGAAAAAGTCCTTTTGCACCTTCAACAAATCTTTTCGGCGCAAGTTTAGCATTTCGTGGCGGTTGAGGTTGATAAAGTGAATAGCCGCAGAATTTAGTTTTATCGTGATTTTCTGCAAGTTCAACAATTTCAATATTCATTCGCTGTAGAATTTTTCTGACTGCTTCTTGTTCAGCAAAATTTTCTTTCGATCGCCAGCAATCTTGAATTGTGATCTTTTCACCGTTTAAATTAGGATAAACAAATTTATCGTCAGTCAAAATCAATTCCCAAAGAGACATTAAATTTATCTCAGGATGACGCTCTTCAAAAATCGCCGAACAATTATGACAAAGTGAAATCATTGTTGATCCTGCAGGATATTTTTCATAATGCTTGATATTCTTCCATTGCTTACGATACCATTCGGGCATTCGATTTTCAAATTCTTCAACTTTATAATTTGCAACGCAACAGCGAATGATCTGAATGTTGAAACGTTTAGAAATATAATTTTGAATCTTAATGCTTAACTGTGGATATTCTTCAGTGAAAACGCAACTTGCAATATAAAATTTCTTCATTAACTTTTAACCTCATCACTCAATTAAAATACTGCCGCACTTTTGAAAATGTTCTTCTTCAGCCAAAAGATCAAAATGAAGAGTCAGCCAATCATTAAGATAAATTTTTTCGTTGCCTTCTTCATTGTAAGTCTTGATATAGCAATGACATTTATCACAAACATCAATTCGCATTTGAGGTTCTGATTCAATTTCAAGAATGTGCATTTTATAGAGGTCTTCATTATCGCAGTAAGTACAGCCTAAACGACTCCAACGCCACATAGTTCCACAGCCGCCACATTTCAAATATCTTGCACGACCTTCATTTTGCTTTCGTAATTGTGCTAAGACAGGACGACGACCGCAGATCGGACAATAATTTTTAAGCCATTCACTCCAGTGATCAGACGACTTTAAATCCTGTGGGATCAATTTTTCAATGATCGCCCATTTGATCATTCTTTCAATCGTTTCATTAATTTCAATGTTGAGAGATTCGATCACTTGCGGTGAAAATTTTTTGATCTCTTCAGTGATTTTTTCTTGCAAGTCATTATGTTGAAGTAAAGGCAAACCTTCAGCAACTAATTTTTTGCACTCGTCGACATTTGGAAATTCAACCGGCTTAATAAATTCAACAGCATTATTGATCTTTAAATGAAAATTTGCCGCTTGTTCAAGAAATTTATGATCTTCAATATAATTCTGCATTCTACATTCTGCATTCTGCATTAGATGATCACGCTTTCTTGATATCGATCAAACAAGCCTTAAATTCTTGCGATTGTGCATTAGGATCAAGTGCATCGATCGTAATATAATTTCCGCTTACACCTTTACTAAGTCCGGTAAATCCCCAGTTGTACGGCTGCCAAGTAACAAAAACTTCTTCGCCGTTAATCATCAGCGGTTGAATACGTTCAGTTACCATTGCTTTCTCTTTGATCTGTGCACGAATTGATCTAACAATAACTTCATCACCGCTTTTAATTCCGAGTTTATCAGCTAACTTTTTAGGCATTTCAATAAATGGTTCTTTAACTAATTCATTAAGCCACGGAACATTTCTTGTGATTGTTCCTCCGCACCAATGCTCCGCAAGACTGGAACTGCAAAGGACATAAGGAAATTCATCTTTAGTACCGATCTTTTGAAGATCAGGCATTCTAGGATAAATAACACACGGACTAAATTGTGCATTAGGATTATTATGAAGTGCATTTTTCGTTGGCGATTCGACAGGCTCATAAAATTCCGGAATAGGACCGTCAACCGGCGTTGAAGAATGATCACGAGTCTCACCATTTTCAACATCAGAATAAGCTGCCGCAAAAATTCTTCCGACACCTTCACCATTCATTCTAAATGACTTTTGTCCTGCAGGTGTTGAAGGCGCAGCGTTTAAACTTCCAACGTCCGGGCGATCGTAACCTTCCCACATATTAGTTGCAGCATTCCACCAAACGATCTTTTTATCTGGATTCAAAGTATTTCCATTTTCATCACAAGATGCACGATTATAAAGTAAATGAATATTGTCCGGCCAGACCCAGCCATAATTAGGATAAATTCCCATATCGCCTGGATCTTCTTGTCCACGACGTTTAGCCATATGAATATTTCCATCTCGCATAATTCCGGCATAAATCCACATTCCGCTATTTGTTGTACCGTCGTCTTTGATCTCACCTATACCGTTGAGAAGATGACCTGTCGATAAATCATAGCCGTTGACTTCTCTCATAATGTGCTCAACCATATGACCGTCATTAGGATAATTCCACGTCAACAACTTGATCGGCTGATCTTTAGGATCGGTTGAATCAGCATAAAGCTCACGAATACGTCTCCAAAGCATATCGCAAATTTCATAATCCGGCTTTGAATCACCAACTTTATCCGGACCTGCCATTCGCCATTGAATCATACGCATTGAATTTGTCATAGTGCCTTCACGTTCAAGATAGGAGCAAGCCGGTAAGAAAATTACTTCAGTCTTAATATCAGCAGGTTTTAAAAATTCGTTTGATCCTTCCGGATTATCCGGGCGATTCCAAAATTCCGCCGTTTCATTAATGTACAAGTCTTGATAAATTAATGTATCTAAATGGCAAAGTCCACGATGAACCATTCCTAAATTAGGATTGCTGACTTGTGGATTTTGTCCGGCGATATACATACATTTCATTGTACCTTCAACGGCTTTTTCAAATTGCACATAGATCGAATCATTTTGCGTTGAATTTCTGATCGGCAAAAGTCCAAAGCAATAATCATTCTCTTTTGTCGCTGCGTCACCGAACCAGGCTTTTAACAAGTTGATCAAGAATTTTGCTCGGAAAGTTCCGCTGTTATGTGTCCACTTTGCAAGCGTATTAGTTTTTTCAGTTGGGAATGGTAAATATCCCGGGAAATATTGAAACATAATTCCATAATCAGTAGACGCTTGAACATTCGGTTGACCACGCATTGCATCAATACCGCCGCCGGGTATTCCAATATTTCCTCTGAGTAGCTGCAAGACAGTGAAACAACGAATATTTTCAACGCCGACGGTGTGTTGAGTCATTCCGAGTGCATACATAAAAACTGCAGGCTTGACACTGCTATAGAGTTCCGCCGCCATTTTAATATCTTCAACGCTTGCACCTGTGATCTTTGAAACCATTTCAAAAGTATAACGTTGATAATGTTTCTTGAGAATTGACATAACTGTATTAGGCGCAAAAAGATCGGCTGATCTCATAGGCTTGCCATTAGCGTCAACTTGATATTGCCACGTCGTCATATCATATTTACGCTTTTGTTCATTGTAGCCGCTGAAAATTCCATCATCAAAATTGAAATTCGGATTGATAAGGTGATCGGCATTCGTATGAAGTCTAATATATTTTTCGTCGTATTTGTGATTTTGAATAACGTAATTAATAATTGCACCGAGAAAAGCAATGTCAGTGCCCGGACGAATTTGAATGAAATAATCAGCGATTTTTGAAGTACGAGTATAACGAACGTCAACGTGCATAATTTTCAAGCCGTTCTTTTTAGCGTTCATCAAATTTTTCAAGCCCATTGGATGACATTCAGCAAGATTTGATCCTTCAATCCAGGCAAGTTTAGTATTCTTGAGATCATACCAAGGATTAGTCATTGCACCACGACCGAAAGCGGCACTCATTGCCGGCGGTGTATTAGCGTGACAAACACGAGTTTGATTGTCAATCGACATCATTCCGAGTGCACGAGTCATTTTAACAAGTTGATAACATTCTTCGTTGTTGACTTGTGATCCGCCGATCAAGCCGATCGCATCAGTTCTTTGTACTTTGACTTGTTCACCGTTGATCGTTTCGGTGTCGATCCAATTTTCATCACGAGCTTTTTTGATCGCTTTTGCGGCTTTGTCGATCGCTTCATCCCAACTGATCTCTTCCCAATGATCACTTCCAGGCGCACGATACAGCGGAGTCTTGACTCTTTCAGCTGAATTTGGAATGTGTGAATAGCCTTGACCTTTGCTGCAAAGTCCACCGCGATTAACAGGACAATCAGCGGCACCTTCAAGATTGATCAACTTGCCATCTTTGACGTAACCGATCTGACCGCAGCCGCAAGCACAGAAATGACAAGTCGTCGTAAATTCTTTTGCGCCGGTGAGCTTGAACTCTTTCATAATTTCAGCTTTCGCCTTAGGAACATCAAAGCCGAGACTTGAAAGAGCAAGTCCGAGACTACCAACGCCTGTTGCTTTCAAAAAACTTCGTCTGCTGAGATCCATAAAATCACTTCCTCTCAAAAATTTAAATACAACATACAACTTAAAAAATTTTTTTGATGTTTAACGATATTATAACAAAAAATTTTCTCTGTGAAACAAATTATAGCAAAAAAAAAATAAGCACTCACGTGATATAAATCACGAATTGTACTTATTAACTATTAATGTTTCGGTGGAGGCGGCGGCGGCTCATGTTCATATTCATCTCTTGCTTGATTTTCATCTGAATGAGGTTTATCTTTATTGACTGATTCCCTAAACTTTGCCCAAAATGCCTCGTCACTACATTTAAAATTTGCATGAGCTTCAACTGTTGATAAATTTATAAAAAATATTAAAGTCCAGCCGAACATTATCATCAATAAAAATTTTTTTAATAATCCTTTCATAGTGATCACTTCCAAAAATATTTTTTCAAATGATAAATGATAAATCTTTGAATGTTCTTAAGTGATCATTAAAATTATATTAAATTTTTAAAAATCTTCAAAGTAAGAAAAATATTTTTTCGATAAAATATGTAATGATGGTTTGTAATTTTTTTTGATCCTAATAAAAAAATCGCAGAAACTTTTTAAAAGTCTGCGATAATTTTTTATTTAAACGAAAAATTCTATTTCAACATTGCAAGCATTGTACCTGCTGCAACAGCCGTACCGATAACACCTGCGACATTCGGTCCCATAGCGTGCATAAGTAAGAAGTTGCCGGGCTTAGCCTGCATACCAACAACTTGACTAACACGAGCCGCCATAGGAACTGCCGAAACACCGGCTGAACCGATCAAAGGATTGATCGCACCGTTTGTCATTCTAGACATAATTTTTCCGAAGACTAATCCACCGGCTGTGCCGCCCATAAATGCAACAAGTCCGAGTCCAATGATCAACAAAGTATCAGCTCTCAAAAAACTTTCTGCGCTCATCGTCATACCTGTACCGGTTCCTAAAAAGATCGTAACGATATTGATTAATGAATTTTGCGCTGTGTCAGAAAGACGATCAGTTACACCGGATTCTCTAAATAAGTTGCCAAGCATCAAGCAACCGAGAAGAGCAGCGATCGGCGGTAAAAGCAAGCTGATAAAAATAGTTGCAACAATCGGAAATACTACACGTTCAAATTTCGTAACCGGTCTGAGTTCCTTCATTTCGATCTGACGTTCTTCTTTCGTCGTGAGAAGTTTCATAATAGGCGGTTGAATCAGTGGAACAAGTGACATATAAGAGTAAGCGGCGACTGCGATCGCTCCAAGTAAATGTGGAGCAAGTTTCATTTATAAATAAATTGAAGTAGGACCATCAGCACCGCCAATAATTCCGATCGCTGCGGCTTCTTTAACGTCAAAGCCTACGATCATTGCGCCGGCAAGTGCAACGAAGACACCGATCTGAGCCGCTGCGCCGAGTAATAATGTTGACGGACGAGCAAGCAGAGGACTAAAATCTGTCATTGCGCCTATACCTAAGAAGATCAACGGCGGAAAAATTTCATTCGTGATACCGTAATTGATCGCAAGCATTACGCCCATTTCATCAAAAAATCCTGTACGTGGAATATTTGCAAGAATACAACCGAAAGCGATCGGACCTAACAGCAATGGTTCAAATTCCTTGACGAATGCCATATACAATAGCAAGAGACCGACGGCGATCATTATGCCGTGACCCATTGTAAACGCTGAAAATCCGCTGTCATACCAAACGGACTGCAACGACACTATAAATGCGTTTAATAATTCCATAAATTTTTCTCCTTTAACAGGGAATAGTTTTTTTAGGGATTAGTGATCAGAATTTTAATTCTGCATTCTACATTCTTAATTCTGAATTAAATTAAAGTTCTTGGTGGTAACGCCCGGAATGTTCCCAAACTTTATTATAAACTGGGCGAATAGCGTGAACTTGTCCGCTTGAATAACCATAACCGGCAATCGCTGCGAAAATTACTGCAATAGTTTCTTCAGGTATACCTTTTTCAATGATCGGTGCTTCAACTTTCGGTGCAGGCGGTGGCGTTGTAACTTTTGGCGGCTCTTCAATTTTTTCTTCTTTCTTTGCCGTTGGATCAACAATATGAATTAATCTAATTAAAAAACTCAATGAAATTAATACGATAAACACGACCGTCATATTGATCAACATAATTATGATCGGGTTCGTCGTTACAGGATGTCCCATAAAATAAATCACCTCATCAAAATTTAAAAATAATCTTATGTATTATAGTCACTTAATACGCAAAAAGAAAATATTTTATTTTAATTGTAACTATTCATTTTAGTTATCGTCAACAAAAATCTTTTTTAAAAATAATTTTTGATCTGATAAAAATATTTTCAAATAAATTCAACGTGCTAACATTATTCTTTAATTTATGATATACTAAAAAATATTTTACGTTGAGAAAAAAATTTTTATATGAGGTTGATAAAAAATGAGTTTCAAAAAAAATCTTGAAGATTCGGCGAAAAAATCTGATTTAGATATTGATATTATTAGAGGAATAACCGCAAGAGCACTTTTTGAATTTATTTTCTTTGCGATCATTCTTTTTGGAATAGGTTACTTTGCTCATTGTCAAATTAAGCACTCAATTAATACTTCTATTGAAAAGAGTGTTTCACGTCACGTAAGTACAGTTTGTTATACCGTTGAACATCAATTTGAAAAGGAAATTAACGGAATGCATATCGGCGCAAAAATGGTTGAAGAAAATAAAATTACCATTGAAAGAATGGTCGATCTTGCTAATACTTTTGAATATGGCAATTCAGCGATCGGAATTTTGAGATCAGACGGTTCAGCATTAAGTAAAAATTCAAATACTCTGCCGGAACACGAATTTATTGAACTTGCAAAAGTTTTTGAAGGAAATCAAGACGTAATTACATATCATAAAGGTTTAGGCTTGTTGTTTGCAGTGCCGCTGAAATTGAATGGTGAAACTTATGCTTACTATCAAAAGTATAATGATAAAAATATACCAAAATTATTTAATGTGATAAGTTACGACGGCGAAGGACGAATTACAATCGCTTATAAAACCGGTGAATGGACAGAAATTTCACTTGGTGAAGATAACGGCAAATTTTACGATCAATTATATAAGACTCCGGGATTTATTGAAGCATATCGTGATGCGATCAAAGATGAAACGTTGGATAATGGTCGTATGGTAAAGCATTTCGATTTCAATGACAATTCATATTTAGCATTTGGTTCTTATGTTTACGGTAAAGATTTTGCAATTTTTGGTCTTGTTAAGCGAGAAGTAGTTGCTGCAGGTGTCGACTACATTCACCTTATAATGATCAGTGGAACTTGTATGTTTATGCTTTTATTGATTATGTTTGCAAGATATACTGTTAAGAATGTCCAAAATAAAGAACTTGAACAGGAAAAATTGATGGCGTTGCAGGCAAGTCAAACGAAGAGCGAATTTTTATCAAATATGTCTCACGAAATAAGAACGCCGATCAATGCAATTTTAGGTATGGATGAAATGATCTTGCGTGAATCTAAAGAATCAAATATTTTGGAGTATGCTGAAAATCTTCGACACGCCGGAGTTAGTCTGTTAGGTATTGTGAATGATATTTTGGATTTTTCAAAGATCGAAGCCGGTAAAATGGAGATCATACCCGTTGAATATCAAATTAGTTCAGTGCTTAATGATCTAGTTAATATGATCCAGACTCGTGCTAACAAAAAAGGTTTAAAATTTATTGTCAATGCTGATCCTAAACTTCCAAGCATTCTTTTTGGTGATGAGATCAGAATTAAGCAGGTTATCACGAACATTTTAACTAACGCTGTAAAGTACACTGAAAAAGGTTCTGTAACTCTGACGGTTAATTATCGTGAAAAAGGAACTGATTCAATAATTTTGACTGTGCAAGTTAAAGACACCGGAATTGGTATCAAAGAAGAAGACATTGAAAAACTTTTTCACGCCTTTGAAAGAATTGAAGAGAAAAGAAATCGCACAATCGAAGGCACCGGCTTAGGTATGAATATTACTCAACAACTTTTGCACTTGATGAACTCACAATTAAACGTTGATAGCGTTTATGGTGAAGGATCAATGTTTTGGTTTGAGATCGAACAGAAAATTATCAGCCGTGATCCGATCGGTGATTTTGAAGAGGCTTTTAAACATTCTCTAAAGAATCACGCTGAATATCACGAAAAATTTACTGCGCCGGATGCTGAAATTTTAGTTGTTGATGATACCGTTATGAATTTAACTGTCGTCAAAGGTCTTTTAAAACAAACGAAGATCAAAATTGATACAGCTGAAAGCGGTAAAGAATGTCTTAAAATGGTTGCTGATAAAAAGTATGACGTGATTTTTTTGGATCATAGAATGCCGGAGATGGACGGACTCGAAACGCTCCGTGAAATTCAGTTAATGACACCGTGTCCAAATCGTGATACACCGGTGATCTCACTTACTGCAAATGCTATTAGCGGTGCACGTGAACAATATCTGGCGGCAGGTTTTAAAGATTATCTGACAAAGCCGATTAACAGCACTCATCTTGAAAATATGTTGATAAAATATTTGCCGCCGGAAAAAGTGATCACTGTAAAGGAAACAGATCAGAATGATGAATCAGCCGAAGAAAATAATTTGCCGGAATGGTTGAAGAATGTTAAAGGACTTAATATCAAAGACGGAATTGAATTTTGTGGAGGCGTTGAAGATTATATTTCAGCTTTAACGGTTTATGCTAATGCTATTGAAAATGGCGCAAAAGAGATCGAAAATTATTTTAACAATGCTGACTGGAAAAATTACACAACGAAAGTCCACGCTTTAAAAAGTTCGTCAAGGATAATAGGAGCGGCTGAACTTTCTGATCGTGCTAAACGCCTTGAAGATGCAGGCAATTCAAATTACATTGAAGAAATTCAGCAGGATACTAAGCCATTGCTTGATCTTTATAGAAGTTACGTTGAAAAATTAAAGCCGCTGATCAAAGTTGAAGAAAATAATTCTGATAAGCCGTTGATAGATGATGATCAACTTAATGAAGCATTTGAGGCTATGAAAGATATTGCAAGTTCGTTTGATTATGATTCGCTTATGTTTGTAATTCAATCGCTTGATGAATATAAATTACCTGACGATAAAGCCGAAATTTACAAGCAAATTAAAATCGCCGCTGAAAAATTAGAATGGACAAAAATCAATGAACTTTTGAAGGACGTATAAGAATGAATGAGAGATTGAATTGGTTGATACTAGCTGATAAATTTGCAAGCGATGGTGATCCGCGAGCAATGAGAGCTTGTGCACGTGAACTTTTTGAATTAGATAAATCAAAAGCTGACGGTCCGGCGATTATGGCTGAAGCGGCTCTTTATCTTGGAAAATTAGATGAGGCAGAAACTTTAGCACGGAGTGCTATCGATCTTGAGCCGGATCATTTGCGCGGTCGTTTAATTCTTGGAGCAGTTGCCGCAGAAAAATTCGATCTCAAAGAAGAATTTAAATTATTCAGCGGAGTTATAAAAGATTCAAAGAATGCGATCACAATTTCCGATCGATTTTTAAAAAATCATTTGAGAAAATTTGCTTTCAATCGTCAAGAGAAAACTCAAGAGGATTTACAATTTCAAAATGAAACAGAAATTGAAATTTCACTTATGCAAAATATTTTATTTAAGGCATTGAGTTGGATGAGTAACGGACTTTATCTCGCCGGTGAGCCGGATATTGCCGCTGATTATCTCTTTCAAGCCAGCGATCTCACTGAAGATAATGATCGTGCCGCTGAACTTTACAGCAAACATTTATTTTTGAAAAATTATCGTGATCTTTCACCGGCTTATAGTAAAGAACTTGCAAAGAAGTATCAAGATTTCTTTGATGAATTGATTCCTTATAATCACGAAAAAAATCAGCGTGTTATTGATAAGAAATTGAAAATCGGTTATGTTTCGCCGGATTTTCGTCAACACGCTGTAGCAAATTTCATTCTGCCATTCTTGAGAGAGTTCGACGCAGAAAAGTTTTCAGTAACTTGTTATCAAACGGGCAAGACTGACGCTGTAACTGATCGATTGAAACGTCATCACATTTCTTGGCGTGATTTAAGCGGACGATCGGCACGGACTGCCGCAAGATTAATTTATGAAGATCACGTTGACATTCTTGTTGATCTTTCCGGGCATAGTCAAAATAATTGTCTTCCGATAATGGCTTATAAACCTGCGCCGATTCAAATTTCAGCGATCGGTTATACTGCGACAACCGGACTTAAAGCGATAGATTATTTTTTGTCTGATACAACTTGCTTGCCGGAGAAAGAACAATCTTCGGGCTTTACTGAAAAAATTCTTCGGCTTAAACATTGCCATTTCTGCTACTCACCCGGTATTGTTCGAGATATTCCGCCTGCAGGTCTGCAAGCTCCTATGTTTAAAAATGATTTCGTTACTTACGGTTCATTTAATAATTTTGCTAAAGTTACTGATGAGACTTTATATTTATGGCGGGCAATTTTAGAGCAAGTCAAAGAATCGATCTTAGTTATCAAAGGAAAAATTTGCAGTGTTCCTTCCGGTCGTGAAATTTTACTTGATCGCCTCAAAAAAATGAGTTTTCCGATCGATCGTGTTGAACTTCGTCCTTATAGTCCGGATTATCTTGAACAGTATAGAGATATTGACGTTGCACTTGATACTTTTCCATATAACGGCGGCTTGACGACTTGCGAAGCACTTTATATGGGTGTACCGGTTGTAACACTTAGAGGACGATCACACGGCGCAAGAATTGGCGCAAGTATTTTAACTAATGCTGACGTTGGTGAATTGATCGCACAAAATCCTATGGAATATGTTAAAAAGGCTGTGCAGCTTGCAAGACGTAAAGAATTAATCGCAGGTTATCACGCCGGACTTCGTGATCATTTATTGAGATCGCCTCTTATGGATAGTCGGCAATATATTAAAGAGATTGAAATTTTTTATCGAGAGATTTGGAAACATTATTGCAAGACATCTCAACGGAAAAGAAGAATAATTAGGGCTGAGGGCTAAATTGTAAGGGCTGAGAAGTTAATAATTTTGATACACTTGACAAGGTAGAGGTTAAATGATATATTAAATTCGTCAGGATTGACAATAAAAATTAATGAAATATCTTCTACGTTGCAAGAAAAAAACCGCCTGCCGAGTTGTGGATCGACAAGCGGTTTTCTTGTTGCTCTAAATGGTTGTGGCCATTTAATCACGGAGCGGCATTTGTCAATTTACTTGCGGCTATTCCACCATTCAAGTATGAAATGGACGGCAAGTCCGGCACCAATATTTAGTGCAAAATTAATGAATTGACACTCCACACGGCTAAAGCCGGTGGATTCCTAATTCATCGAGCACCGCCTTGCAATTCAGTTTGCTAAGTTCGTCGGTCTTACACGCTCTCCAAAGGCGTTACTTCCCGTGTGTCCCACGGTAGTTTTATTTTCGTGAGTTTGGTTTTCTCTCACACGTTTATTTTAATTCTTAATTGTTAAATTGTCAATTAAGAATTGCGGCTTATATCTATTACGCCGCTTTTTGATAATCTTCCACGTCTATCACCACCTTCCGCGCCGGTGTCGGTGGTT
>JAFUZV010000148.1 GCA_017476425.1 Selenomonadaceae bacterium | reverse complement strand
CGCTGAAATTTTGATCCTTGATGAGCCGACTTCAGGTCTTGATAAAAAAACTTCTCAAAAGTTAATCGATTCGATCTTAAACGACTGCATTAAAAAAGATCGCACGCTGATAATCATAACGCACGATCTTTTTATTGCTAAGTTGATGGATAAAATTTATAAATTGTATGATAACAAAATTATTTACGCAAATTGAGTTGAGCAATGATCTCACGATAGCGATCAATATTTTTCTTCTGCAAATAGCTGAGAAGACGACGGCGATGACCTACCATTTTAAGAAGTCCACGACGTGAATGATGATCTTTTTTGTGAGTCTTGAGATGTTCTGTCAAGTAAAGAATGCGATTTGTAAGAATTGCAATCTGAACTTCCGGCGAACCTGTGTCACCTTCGTGAGTTGCATACTTTTGAATAATTTCCTGTTTTGCTTCTTTCGTAAGCATTGAATAACCACCTTTCAATTTTGCATTCGTACAACTTGAGTAAGCGTCGGAATTACGTCAAACTCAGTCGACGATTAAAACATTGCGTAATTTTAGCATACATTATTAACTGCGTCAACAATCAGAAGAATTTTTTTATTATCAATTTTAATGAAAGTGCACTTGAAAAAATTTCTTGCAAAATTTATAATCAATACAAAAAATTTTTCAGAGGTGATCGAAATGTTTATTAAAAAATTTATCAAAAAAATTTGTGCGATTGCAGCCGCCGGCGTGATCGGCTTAACGTTGACAATTTCACCTGTTGCATCAGATTTAACAATTACGAATGTTGCAGAGGCAGCACAACAAAAAATGTCTCCGGCTGAACAAGATTTAAACGACTATTTGTCGAATCATTCTTTGAAAGAGCTTAACAAAACTGAAGAAGGTCAACGCTTAATGTATAATTATTTTTGTGAGAAAAAAGGCGTAAGCTATGATCCAAATAAAAATGCTCGTCTTCGTAATATGATGAGTCAGTTGACTAATGCAGTTTCAAAAATTGATCCGACTGTTCACGATCTTCCTTACGTTTATTTTGTCAACAAAGACACTTCATTTAATGCTTTCTGCTCCTATGCTCACGTTATGTCAGTGAATACCGGCGCATTTGATCTTGTTGCTAATGATGATGAATTAGCGGCGATTGTTGGTCACGAAATGGGTCACGGTCAAAAAGATCACGTTTACAAAGGTCAGAAAAGTGCTGAAAGAAAACAATTAATTGCAGGTATCGCAGGAATTTTTATCGGTAATGATATTATCGGAAATATCGCCGGAAGTATTTTATTAAATCAATCGATCGTTCACGGAAATAAACGTCACGAAAAAGAAGCTGATGTATTGGCATTCGATTATATTATCAACACTGATTATAATCCCGGAGCCTGCGCAGCAGTTTGGCAACGTGTTATAGAAAAATTTGAAACAACCGGTGAACAAAATGCTGTTGAACTTTTCTTTACACCGTCTGATCATCCTAATCATCTTGCACGTCGTGATAAATATGCAAAACGCCTTACTGAATACAGCGGCAATAAAGTTTCAGTTAAAGACGGAATGTTGATCATTAACGGAAAAAATTTTATAATTCCGGCTGCAACAAATAATATGAGTTCGATTGAAAGATCATATTTTGTTCTTGGAAGTTTAGCAGTTGCTTATCATAAAGGCTTGAATAAATATGATGCTCGTGTTGAAAATGATACTGTTTATTTAGGAACTCAACCGATTATTACAACTGCTTCCGGTGACGAATCAGCACAAACGATCGCTGATCGACTCAACTCAATTAAATGAGGGCTGAGGTCGAAGGGCTGAAGGCTGAGGAATTAAATTTTTAATTCTTAATTCTGCATTCTACATTCTAAATTAAAAAAGGGCTAACTAAAAAATTTTCAAGTTAGTCCTTTTATTTTGTCTGAAAATCGATCAAATTATTTATTATGCTTTTCGATCATTTCAAAAAGTTTTCTTTTTGCATCTTCCGGCGATTGATTTTCATAGTCGTCAAGAATTTTTTCAAGCCTCAACAATTCTTCTTTAACTAGTTGCAAAGACTTAGCATCTTTTAGACGATCAAACGCTTCTGCAAGTTCCTTCAAAATTTCTTGACAATGAATCGTCCATTTAACCGGCAATTCATCATCATCACCGAAATTTTCTAAATAGATCATAAAAATTGTTCTACGAATGACAAGTTCACTTGAAAAAATTTTTTTCTTTCTCTTAATTTCAGCAAGTGATCTTAATGAATCGATAGCGGCAAATGCAAGATCGTCTTCATCTTCTGAATTTTCATCGTCAAAAATTTCGTCGTCATCGTCGTCAACTTCCGAAATTTGCGATCTAAGTTCGTTTGCCTCTTCATATTGACCGAGCGTCTCAAAAGTATCTGCTAAATCTTTCATTGCCTCAATCGTTTGCTTGTCATTCTTACCAAAAACTTTTTCGCTAAGCTGATAAACTTTCTCACGAATCGGCAAAGCCTCTTTTGATCGATCTAATCCTTCAAGAACATCAGCAAGAGAATCCATTGCATCAATCGTCTCTTCGGCTTCTTCTCCACGATTTTTAATCTCAAGTCTCACTGCTTCTTTTAAATATTTTTCAGCCTCTTCAAGATCATCATTTAAAACTAAAAAATTTATATAACCGGCTAATCTCTCAACAGTTTTCGGCGATTCTTCACCGTAAATTTCGCAAGCCGTTTGATAAATATTTTTTGCGATCTCTTGTCCTAATTCATTACAATTAATATCAAGAAGTGCAGCAGTAAGAGCTTGCATTGCATTAAGCGGCGTTAATAATTCATATTCATCTTTGTGATTGAAAATGTCATCGTCGATCTCCGAAATTTCATCGTGTAAAATTTCTGCTCGTTCATCTTCATCTTCTTCAAGTTCGTTGACAAGTTCATTTGCCGCTTGCATTGCATCAACAAGTGCTTTGAGTTCCTCATAAGTTGCATCAGTGAAAATTTCCTTGTACAATGAAAAAATTTTTTTGCTTAAAATTTCGGCTTCGTCACAACGATCGACAACGTTCAATGCAAAAATTAATTTCCTCATAACGTCAAGCGTTTCATTTGCACTTTCACCTTTTAATTTCTGAAGTGTTCTCAATTCGTTTTGAAGTCTCGGAATGTCTTCTTCATATTCCTCAATAGTATTTTGAATTTCTTCAACGTCTTCATCAGTGAAAAGTGTTGCAAGTTCCTCTAATTCGCTTGCAGTATTCAATGCACCTTGTTCAATGCAGCGTGCTTTAATTTTATCTTCTTCAGTCAATTTTTCGTGTTCGTTAATCAGATCGTCAAGCTCTTTCATCTTGTTAAGTATGACATTAAATTTTTCGTGTGTACTCATAAATTATTCACCAAATCCATAATGTTCAATGACATAATCTAAATCTTTATCGCCGCGTCCGCTAAGATTAACAAGAATTGATCCTGATCCCATATCTTTAGCTCGTCTCATTGCATAAGCAACAGCGTGAGAACTTTCAAGCGCAGGAATAATTCCTTCATAGCGACTAAGTTTAAAGAAGGCATCAACAGCCTCTTTATCGCTTGCAACGTCATAATTAACTCGTCCGCTGTCTCTCAAAAAAGCGTGTTCCGGACCGACTGAAGGATAATCAAGACCACTTGCGATTGAATAAACCGGCGCAGGATTTCCTTCATTGTCCTTAAGCATAATGCTGTCAAAGCCGTGCATTACGCCTTCAGTTCCATAACTCATTGACGCAGCATGATCACCGAGATTTTCACCACGTCCAAGCGGTTCAACTCCAACGATCTCAACAGGATCATTAATAAACGGCAGGAAGAAACCTATTGAATTTGATCCGCCGCCAACGCAAGCCGTGATCACGTCCGGTAAAAAGCCCATCATTTCTTGAAATTGTTCACGAGCCTCAACACCAACGATATATTGAAAATCTCTAACCATAAGCGGAAATGGATGAGGTCCGACGGCTGATCCTATGCAATAGATCGTTGTTTCGTAATTCTCAAGATAATCTTCAAAAGCCGCGTCAACTGCTTCTTTCAACGTCTTCAAGCCTGTTGAAACAGGAACAACTTTTGCGCCGAGAACTTTCATTCGTGCAACGTTCGGAGCTTGTTTTGCAATGTCAACTTCACCCATATAAATTGTACAGTCAAGCCCAAAGAATGCCGCCGCTGTTGCAAGTGCTACGCCGTGTTGACCTGCACCGGTTTCAGCGATAATTCTCTTTTTGCCCATAAAAGTTGCTAAAAGTCCTTCGCCCATACAATGATTTAATTTGTGTGCACCGGTATGATTCAAATCTTCACGCTTGAGATAGATTTGACAATCGCCGATCATTCTTGAAAGTCTTTTGCAATGATAAACCGGCGTTGGACGACCTTGAAATTCTTTTCTGATTCTGCGAAGTTCATTAATGAAGTCTGAAGAATGACAGATCGTCATATAAGCCTTAGTGATCTCTTGAAACGCAGGAATTAATTTTTCCGGCAAATATGCTCCGCCGTATTTTCCAAAACGTCCATCTTTATCCGGATAATTCTTCAAATAAGTTGAGAAGTCCATAAAAAAATTTCTCCTTCATAAAAAAATTTTTTCAGCTCACAAAATTTTTTTAGAGCCGAAGAATATTTTAAACGCAAAGAAAAAATTTTTCAATCGATCAGAAAATTTTTAATGATCGCAATAAGATTTTTAATGCTAAGTTAAAAAAAGTTTATATCAATAGTGCTATACTTCAAATTAATAAAGAGGTTCTCAACAATTAAAAAATTTCTTATAATAAATTATAAAATACTATTAAAATTTAAGGGTGGACTAAGTCTATGAGCGAGAGATTAAATAAAACTCACGAAGTAATTTTTAATGCTTTCAATGAATTGCTTAAGAAAAAATGTTATCATCAGATCAAAGTGCAAGAGATCATTGAAGCGGCTGAAGTAAGTCGTACAACTTTTTATCAGCATTTTCAATGGAAAGACGATTTATTGAAAGAATTTGCAATGAATTTATTTGATCACGTTTTCGACGGTGTATCAAGCAAAATGATAAAATGTGATCATAAATTTCCGGCGGAAAAAAATTCAGCGACGATCATAACTCACTTACTCTATCACTTGAGAGACAATCATAAAAAAATTTTGGAACTTCTAACTTGTGATAAGTGTCAAATCTTCTTGCAGTTCTTCAAGCAATATTTAAATGATCTTTTGCCGAAGTATATGACGATTAAACCACAAAAAAATATTCCCGAAGACTTCATAATAAATCACATTTCGGGAAGTTTTATTAATATGGTGCAGTGGTGGCTTAAAAATGATCTCAAACAATCACCGGAAGAATTAACAAATTATTTTGAAGTCGTAATTAATCCAATTTTATCGCAAAAATAAATCTGATAATTTTCATTTATATTTAAGATAAATCCAACGACTCAACTTGCAATTCTCTTCCGCTTTTCAAAATTAAAATTCCGTCACACTCCGGGCAAAAGAAATTATAATGATCTATGTGAAAAGTTTTCTTGCACTTATTGCATTCACCGACAATCGGCACACGATTAATTATAAGTTCAGCATTTTCGGCGATTGTATTTTTTGTCAGCACTTCAAACGCTAAATTTAATGCCTCAATTTCAACGCCGCTCATCTCACCGATCTTCAAAGTAATTTTGTTGATCTTCGTTGAATGATTTTGATCAGCATAATCAAAAGCAATTTTCAAAATTCCTTCAGTGATCGCCATTTCGTGCATTTGATCACCAACTTTCAAATTAATTTCTGATCGATCAATTTTTTTAGTTTCGTTGAAGACGTTGACTGAGTATAAGGAAAGAAGACGAGATCGGCTCCGTGCTCATTTAAAAATTCTTTGTTTGCAAGCCAGTCGCCGTCATTAACGTAATCACTGCCGGAAAATTGCACGTCGAAATGATAAAGTTTCCAAGCGTCTTTGGTACTGCTAAACGTCGGTGGAATTTTTACAACTTCATCAACATATTTGCAGCTTTTCACCATTTCAACACGTTCATCAAATGGCACGAATGGCTCAACACCTTTTTTGAAACGAACGCCTTCATCTGTTACGACTCCAACGATCAGATAATCACATTGTTCTTTAGCACGGCGAAACATATTCAAATGACCTATGTGATAAAGATCGAAAACTCCGGCGATATATCCAACGTGATATTTTTTCTTAGCAGCTTCATTATTGATCGTCGTTTGTACGATCATTTTTTTCTTGCGTGGATAATTATTATTCGGATCGAAAATTCCATAATCAGTAACGCCGATCGTTTCAAGTTGCTTGACAACTGACAGATATGATTTAATGCAGACGATAATTTTATATTCGCCGGACTTGAGATTTTTAATTATTTCCGGCGATTGAATTTTAATTCCGTCGATCTCTTGACCTTGACGATCAACATTATTATCAACGATAGCATAAATTTCATAATCTCCGCCGTAGAGTTCCAAAAATCTTTTTGTACGTTGACCGGAGCCGAACAAAATTAATTTCCGAGTATCAGCATTTTCAAAAATGTCAACAAAAATTCTTTGATAATCCTCTGCGGAATAATTCAACCGTTGACGATTTGCACTTACAACTAAATTATTTCGGCGAGTTTTGGCGTGATAGACTGCAAGATTTTTTTCATTGCGAAGATCGATCAAAAATTTTCTACTTAATCGTTGCCATTTAGCTTTCTCATTTAGTAGATCATATCTTGAATAAAGTTCATCAGCTGTCAAAATTCTATTCAACTCATCATTTCCAAAATAAAGCGTTGTGATCATTCGATAGATTATCACTTTCAACGGTAAATTTTCAATACAAAATTCTTGATCGTAAAATACAAATTCGCCGTCAATATGAAAACTATTCAACGGAACGAGATCAATATAACCATTCTTCAAAATAATTTCGCCATTCTCTTCATAACTCTCTGACGATTTCAAAATGCAATCTCTGAAGTGATCAATCGCCTGCAGAAATTTTTCTTTATCATTAAGCAAAAGATTTTTCAAATAAACTTGACCAACTTCTGCATTAACGAACGGCATTATATAACGATCATTTTTAAAAGTTCCTTCGATCACTTTCAAGCCTTGAGATTTTAAAGCCGAAAGATTTTTTTCAAGTGACTTGAGACGCTGCAAGCCTGCAGGATAAATTGATCGCTTTTCAACAGTATTATTGCGATGAATGATCGTAAACATTGCATTTTCTTCACCACGTTCGATCGAATTAGTAACTTGCAACACGTCAGAAAAATTTTTCGTCGGTGAACATTCGATCAAAAAAGCATTCGCCATAACGTGAAATAATTTATTTTCAATCAACGTTGCATAAATCACTTCTTCCTCTAAAAATATTGTGTTAGGATAATTGTAAGTCGGAAAAATTCTATTTGCAATGTCTTCATTCGGCAGAAAATCTTCAGCATAAATCAACGAAGGATTTTGCAGATCAGTCAACACTGAATAGAATTTGAAATTTTCAAAGCCGGAACTTCTCAAAATTTTTTCAATCTCAACACGGCTGTACATTCTACCGTTGAAAGTGTCAGACTTGTTAGCATATGCACGATAATAATTTTCGATGCCGTCAAAATTTCTTTTCGTATATGGATCACGATCGCCGCAAAAATATTTTATTCCAAGTCGATTATTCATACCTAAAAGAAGACAGCCACTCGATTTTAAAAGTGACTGCCATTTTTTTAGCGTGTCGATCGGATTAATAATTTTTTCAAGCGTTGCGATCGAAACTATATAATCAAATTTCTTTTGAGGCAATTCTTTAACTTCGTCGACAAATAAGATTGAAGCATTGCGCTTGAAATCGTACCATTTGAAAATACTTTTTTGAATTTCGTTAATCAGTTCTGCACTCATATAATCACCTCAATGCTACAAGTAAATCTCGTGTCATCAAAATTACATTTCTATATCCTTCGCTTTTGAGTTTATAGAAAATTTCATACTGATTTTCGTCTTTGATCGAAATTAATATTGCATCGTGATTTTTATCAACGTTTGATTCTTTAAGAGTTTTAACAGGAATTTTAGCGATCATTTGAGGATTATTTTTTAAACTAGTAACCAGAAAACCCTTAATGGAAAATTTCCACTGAAATGCTCGTGTTAAAGTATAAGCCGACTTATAACCGGCACCATAAATGTAAATGTTATCAAAAGTTTTTAGACTTTCTAAAAATCCTTTTGCAGCTAATTGAAATTTTTGCGCTTTTTCATAGTACTTATAAAAAACTTTTTCAAAATCGCTGTGAATCATCTCTTGCAACAAATTCCACTTGTCAATTTTCCAAAAATTTTTATCTAAATAACCGGCAACTTCATCTCTTTGAAATTCTTTGATTAGGCGATCGAAAAATTCTAATTTAAAACGTTCATCAATTCGATTGTAATGGAACTCGGCACGCTGAAATTTTATTGATGCCTCAAAAATATATCTCATAGGATTTTGAAATTCTTTGTGCTCCAACAAAAATTTATCGATCTCATCAAATTCATTGAATATAGCATAAACTTTCTCTTTTGATTGCATTGAAGCATTGGGATTATCCATTCGATAATGAATAAAAGCATCTTTAAGCAAGAAAAGTTTTTCAGCACAAGTAAAAGCCTTGAAAGAGAATGAAACATCTTGATATGAGGCTCCGGGTGTTTCGGTAAAATGAATATCATTTTTTAAAAGAAGATCACGACGATAAATCGCAGACCAAATTGCAATTTGATGATTAAAAAATTTGTGATTCTCACGACGTGGAGAAAAAATTTTTTCGTAAGTCTCACCATTTAAAGCCTCAATAAAGAATGAATGCCCGTTAATATATCTGTAATGATTCGACTCCACGATCTCAGCATTAAAACTTTTCGCTTTATTGTAAAGCACTTCAAACATATTCAATTCAGCATAATCATCACTTTCAACAATTCCAATGTATTCACCTTGTGCAATTTTAAGTCCGCAGTTCATCGAATGACCATAGCCGGAATTTTTTTTGTCGATAAATTTGATCCGTTCGTCTTGATTAGAATATTCGATAATGATCTCAAGCGATCGATCCGTCGAGCCTTCATTAAT
>JAFUZV010000147.1 GCA_017476425.1 Selenomonadaceae bacterium | reverse complement strand
CAGGATGGGGCATCGTCCTGCGAAGTAGACCGAGTAAGACTTCAAATTTGAAGCATTGGTTGTTGATAGCAGAATCCGCCGAATTTATTCGTGCGGAGTATGTCAAAACACTAAGGGAACAAAATTGTCCGATTGATGCAGTATTGCAAGTCATAGGCGGAAAGTACAAGCCGATCATTTTGTATCATTTGCTTGAAAAGACTTTGCGATTTAGTGAACTTCGTCGATTAATTCCACAAGCAACAGCTAAAATGTTGACACAACAACTAAGAGAATTAGAATCTGACGGAATAATTCAACGCAAAATTTATCCTGTTGTCCCGCCGAAAACTGAATACAGTATCACTGAACACGGCAAAACTTTAGAACCGATAATAACGGCTATGTGTAATTGGGGAAAAATTTATATGAATGATAAATTTTGAATTGTTTAGCACTCGTTAAGTTGAGTGCTTTTTTTATTTCTTGTCAAGTTCCGGGCGAATCTCATAATAATCTGAAGGGTGAGCAGTAAAACCTTCAATGTTCGGTTTCATTACAAATGACATTCTCAAATGTGAAGCATAGAATAAAGCACAATCATCTAAAATTTGTTGAGACATTTTAATTGCGATCGCTGATCGATTCGCTGCGCCGTAAGTATTATGTAATTGTTCTTCAAGCTGAACAATTTCAGGACTATCATAAAATCCTGCGTTATCAACTGCACCCGGCACGATATGACTTGTGAAATAATATTCAGGATCACCGGTCGGAGCTGTAACGATCGCTTTAGAAAAAATATCATAATCGCCGCTTTTCAAAAATGTTTTGTAATTGTCAGTTGCATTCACGTCTAATTTTATACCGATTTTCTTCAAATTAGCTTGAGCCGCCTCAGCAAGTAACGGCAATTCTTGTCTTGACGTGTAAGTTAAATATCTCAATTCAAGATTCTTTCCAGCTTTGTCAACATAACCGTCATTATCGCTGTCAGTCCAGCCGGATTGTGTAAGCAGTTCCTTTGCGCCGTCTAAATCATAATCAACAGTTTTGACTTCATTATCACCGAATGATAAATTAGCCGGAAAAGCTCCGATCGCCGGTGTACCATTTCCATTTAGCAAAACTTTTGTAAAATTTTCTTTGTCGATCGCCATTGAGATCGCTTTTCTCACATTAATGTCTTGAAGTTCCGGCGTATGATAATTGAAAGCCGCTTGATAAACTCTTGAAGTATCGACTTGGCTTAATTTATATTTGTCATTCTTAAAAAGCTCTAAACTTGAATAGGGTAAACCTTGCACTGCATCAAGTTCACCGTTTTGCATTGCCATTGTCAAAGTATCGCCGTCAGTTATACTTTTGATTATAACTTTGTCCATTTTCGGCTTAACTTCGCCCCAATAATTCTCATTCTTTACAAGATCAATTTGTGTATCAGTTACCTTGACTGCTTTGTAAGGACCGGTGCCGATAACAATTTTTTCTTGCTCACCGGCTTCAACGTCAATTATGCAGCCGTAAGGATCACTTAAATAATTTAGCAGTGCAGGAACTTTTTCAGTTGAATGAATTGTTAAAGAAAGTTCATCAGCAGTGATCGAATCAATTTTTAAATCTTTCGGCGCACGATCGTGTTTTGAAATTAAATCTTCAAGGCAAGCCTTAACCGCTGCGCCGTCAACTTTTTTGCCATTGCTGAAAACAACATTATCATTAAGAATAATTTTAACAGTGTAATCATCAATTTGTTCAAAATCTTTTGCGATCCAAGATTCGAGTTCCATTTTCTCATTGAATTTAAAAAGAGTCTCACCTATTCCATAACGAATTGTTGACCAGCCGGTGTATGATTCGTGAGGATTAGTTCCAACATTTTCCATTGCTACGCCGTAAGCCATCGTTCCATAAGTAAAAATTTTTTCGTCCATCTTAGCTTGTTGATTATCGCCGCCGCAACCGGTGAAAATGTTTAATCCGATCATCAAAGCGATCATTGAAAATAATTTTTTCCTGCTCATTTAATAACCTGCTTTCGTTAAGATTATTCAAAGTATAATTTAATTCAAGCAAAAAAATAAGCCCCCATAGGGGAATATAATTTTAAAAAATTTTTAGTTACTCAAAATATTTTTCAAAAATTGCCCGGTATATGAGGTTGCAACTTCTGCGATCTCTTCCGGCGTGCCGATCGCTACAACATTACCGCCTAAATTACCACCTTCCGAACCGAGATCGATTATATAATCAGCCGCCTTGATCACGTCAAGATTGTGTTCAATAACAATCACGGTATCACCGCCATCAACAAGCCGCTGTAGAATTTTCAACAAACGATCAATATCAGCGGCGTGAAGTCCTGTTGTCGGTTCGTCTAAAATGTATAAAGTCTTACCCGTCGACTGCCTTGATAATTCCGTAGCAAGTTTAACACGCTGCGCTTCACCACCGGATAAAGTCGTTGCAGGTTGACCAAGTTTAATATAACCTAATCCAACATCACTGATAATTTTCAATCGCTTGACAAGTCGAGGAACATTTTCAAAAAATTCTACTGCCTCATCAATCGTCATATTGAGAACGTCATAAATATTTTTGTCCTTGTAATAAACTTCAAGCGTCTCTTTATTATATCGTCGACCTTTGCAAACTTCACATTGAACATAAACATCAGATAAAAAATTCATTTCGATCTGTAAAATTCCTGCACCGCCGCAAGATTCACAGCGACCGCCTTTGACGTTAAAACTAAATCGCCCGTTATTGTAACCTCTCATTTTTGAAGTTTTCGTTTGTGCAAAGAGTTGACGAATCAGATCAAAAATCCCAGTGTAAGTTGCAGGATTTGATCGTGGAGTTCTTCCGATCGGCTGCTGATCGATATTGATAACTTTGTCGATATTTTCAATTCCTAAAATTTTTTCGTGCTTGCCCGGAATTGCTTTAGTGTGATGAAGTTCCTTAGCAAGTGCCTTGTAAAGAATTTCATTGACAAGCGTAGATTTTCCACTGCCGCTGACACCGGTTACTAAAATTAATTCACCGAGCGGAAATTTAACATTGATATTTTTCAAATTATTTTCGCTTGCATTGATAATTTCTAAAAATTTTCCATTACCTTGACGACGTTGATCAGGTATGGAAATTTTTTTTGCGCCGCTAAGATATTGCCCGGTGATCGATTTTTTAATTTGCATAATTTCTTCAGCAGTACCTTGTGCGACGATCTCACCGCCGTGATCACCTGCGCCGGGTCCTATATCAATAATTTGATCTGCTGCTAACATTGTTTCTTCATCGTGTTCAACAACGATCAAAGTGTTACCAAGATCACGAAGTCTTTTAAGAGTTGCAAGAAGTTTTTGATTATCACGTTGATGCAAACCGATCGACGGCTCATCTAAAATGTACAATACACCGGTTAAACCCGATCCGATCTGCGTTGCAAGTCTAATTCTTTGTGCTTCACCGCCGGATAATGTGCCGGACGATCTCGAAAGCGTCAAATAATCAAGTCCAACGTCAAGCAAAAAGTTTAATCGTGTTTTGATCTCTTTGATAACTTGATCAGCGATCTTAAATTCTTTTTCAGTGAGTTGCAGCGAATTAAAATAATCAAAGCATTCACGAATAGTTAAATCAGTAACTTCAAAAATATTTTTTTCATTAACAGTAACGGCTAAGGCTTCCGGCTTCAATCTCATACCGTGACAAGTCGGACAAATTTCCGATCCGTCTTCTTCGGTCTTAAATTTGTAAACTGCATACATAAATTCAAACATTCCATGCATTTGAGTTGTATCAAAAGTCATTCTGCGACCTAAGCCGGTACAATCCGGACAAGCACCATAAGGACTATTGAATGAGAATAGACGCGGAGTAATTTCCGGCAGACTAATTCCGCAATCAATACAAGCTAAGTTGAGTGAATAAGGCTGAGGGCTAAAGGCTGAAGGATTAGTTTCATCGATCACTTGAATATAAACAGTATCATTTCCGAGTTTTAAAGCCGTTTCTAATGAATCAGCTAAACGAGATCGAATGCCTTCACGAATGATCAGACGATCGATCACAACTTCAATCGTATGCTTTTTAGTCTTTGCAAGTTTAATTTCTTCTTCTAAATTAAAAATTTTTCCGTCAATTCTAACTCTAACATAACCGTCACTTTTGAGGCTTTCTAAAATATTTTTATGTTCACCTTTCTTATCACGAATAATTTGAGACATAATAATAAATTTCGTTTTCTCCGGCAATTTAAGAATTTGATCAATAATTTGATCGACGCTTTGAGACTGAATTGGTTTACCACATTTCGGACAATGAGGCTTACCGATTCTTGCAAAAAGCAGTCTTAAATAATCATAAATTTCTGTAACAGTTCCGACAGTCGATCGAGGATTATGACTTGTCGTCTTCTGATCGATCGAAATTGCCGGTGAAAGTCCTTCAATCTGATCAACGTCCGGCTTATCCATTAAACCAAGAAATTGTCTTGCATAAGCACTGAGCGATTCAACATAACGGCGTTGACCTTCAGCATAAATTGTATCGAATGCAAGCGAGGATTTGCCTGAGCCGCTGAGTCCGGTGATAACAATTAATTTATCACGTGGAATTTCTAAATTAATATTTTTGAGATTGTGAGCACGAGCTCCTAAAATTTTTATCTTATCCATAATCAAAAGTATATCACGAAAATTTTTTCAAGTCTATTGAATAATTTTTGATCGTTTATTAAAATTATCTCCGCTAAAAATATTTTTAATGCAGAGGTAATTAAAATGAAAAAAATTTTATCGATCGATCACGGCTTGCACGGTGAAATTAAAATTCCCGGCGATAAATCGATCTCACATCGCAGCATTATGATTTCAAGTCTTGCTGATTCGCCCGTTGAAGTTACAAATTTTTTGAAAGGTGCTGATTGTCTATCAACGATCGCTTGTATGAGATCATTAGGTGTTAAGATCGAAGAGTCGGCAGAAAAAATTTTGATCAAAGGCAATGGATTAAATGGCTTGAGAGAATCAGAAAATATTTTAGATGCAGGAAATTCCGGGACGACATTAAGACTTTTGATCGGTTTATTATCTGCGCAGAAATTTTTAACAACATTCACCGGTGATAATTCATTAAGACAGCGACCTATGAGCAGAGTAATTAAACCGCTGACGATGATGAATGCAAAAATTTTCGGACGAAATGACAATAAAAATTTACCGATAACAATTTTACCGGCAGAAGGCAAATTAAAAGGTATCAATTACAAAATGCCGGTAGCAAGTGCACAAGTTAAATCAGCGATCATTTTAGCCGGACTTTATGCAGATTCACCGACGACGATTATTGAACCTTATCCATCAAGAGATCATACTGAAAAAATGTTGTCAGCATTCGGCGTTGAGATCGAAAAGTCAGCGAATGAAATTACAGTTAAACCGATTGAAAAATTAATTGCGCCGAAGTCGATCGAAGTGCCCGGCGATATTAGTTCAGCGGCTTATTGGATTGTTGCCGCATCGATTATCAAAAATAGTGACGTTGTGATCAAAAATGTTGGTATTAATGAAACGAGAACAGGAATAATTGACGTTATGAAAGATATGGGAGCAAAGATCGAATTTATCAATGAGAGAATCAGCGGCGGTGAAAAATTTGCTGATATTCACGTCGTTACAAGCGATCTTCACGGAGTAACTTTTGGCGGTGAAATGATTCCGCGTCTGATTGATGAAATTCCGATCATTGCGGTTGCTTGTGCTTTTGCTGAAGGTGAAACGGTAATTAATGACGTTGCAGAATTGAGAGTTAAGGAAACAGATCGACTTGCAGCGATCGAAAATGAATTTAACAAAATTTCTGCAGGAGCATTCGAGACGACGAAAGATAAATTGATCATTCACGGCGGACTTGATAAAAAATTTGCTGAGTGCAAGACTTATGACGATCATAGAATGGCAATGTCATTATCGATCTTCGGTGCGGCGGCTAATGGTGTTGAAATTGATAATCCTAATTGCGTGAAAATTTCTTATCCTAATTTCTTTGATACCTTGCAAGAGGATAAATTTTTATGACTTTTGAAGTAGAAAGTTTTGAACCATACTTTAGCGATGAAAATTCAATTTTATTTCTTGCTGATACTTTTGAATTACTTGATAAAATGCCTGGTGAAAGTGTTGATATGATTTTTGCTGATCCGCCATATTTTCTGTCAAATGATGGAATTTCTTGCAGTGGCGGCAAAGCAGTTTCAGTTAATAAAGGCGATTGGGATAAAATTAATTCTACAGAGGCAAAACACAATTTTAATCGTCAATGGATCAGACTTGCAAAAAAAGTTTTGAAACCTAACGGAACGATCTGGATTAGTGGAACTCTGCATAATATTTATTCAGTCGGTATGGCGTTAGAGCAAGAAGGCTTTAAAATTTTGAATAATATCACGTGGCAAAAAACTAATCCGCCGCCTAATTTATCCTGTAGATACTTTACACATAGTACTGAAACAATTTTATGGGCAAGAAAGAATTTAAAATCCGCTAAACATTATTTTAATTATGAATTGATGAAAGAACTCAACGACGGTAAACAAATGAAAGATGTTTGGACAGGATCATTAACTTCAGCGAATGAAAAAACTTTCGGTAAGCATCCGACACAAAAGCCGCTTTATTTGTTGAAACGAATTATTTTAGCGTCGACTCGTGAAGGCGATATTGTTTTAGATCCATTCTGTGGTTCAGCAACAACCGGCGCAGCTTGCAAATTACTTAACAGAAAATTTATCGGCGTTGATAATAATCTTGAATTTATTAATTTATCAAAAAGAAGATTGGAGAATGTTAAAATGAATAGAAAAAAAATTGTTGCGATCGATGGTCCTGCAGGTGCCGGCAAAAGTACTACTGCGAAAATTGCCGCTGAGAAACTCGGTTATACTTATATTGATACCGGTGCAATGTATAGAGCAGCTGCCTGGAAAGTTTTGCAAAAAAATAAACCGATCAATGAAAATTTGATCATTGAAACGGCGAAAGATATTGATGTTGATCTGCAATATGTTGACGGCGTTACAAAAGTTTTCGTTGACGGACAAGAGATCACCAGTGAGATCAGAACGCCTGAAGTTAGTCATATTGTGCCGGAAGTTGCAAAGATCGGCTTTGTTCGTGAAAAGTTGACTGAATTGCAAAGAAAAATGGCAGCTCGTGGCGGCGTGTTAATGGACGGTAGAGACATTGCAACTCACGTTTTACCGAATGCTGACGTGAAAATTTTTTTAACAGCGTCGATTGATGAACGTGCTAAACGCCGCTTTGATGAATTGAAGTCGAAAGGTTACACTACTTTGAATTTCGACGAGATCAAAAATGAAATTGCATTGCGTGATAAGCAGGATATGGAAAGAGAAATTGCTCCGCTGATTCAAGCTGAAGATGCAACATTGCTTGATACGACTGGTAAAAGTATTGATGAAGTTGTCAACGAAATTTTAAATCTTTGCAAGTGAATTGACAACGATAAATTTTCAAATATTTCCGATAGATGATAAAATTTTTCTTGCAAAGGTGGTTTATCAATGGAAAAAAATTTAGTTGCTGATGAGAAAATTCAGCTTGTGATCAACGGCTTTGAAAAATTTCAACGTCATATGATCGAGAAAGGTAACTTTGATTGTGATGAGTTTAAAAATTTTATGAATCAAATTTTTTCGCAAGCAGACTATCATAAAAATAATATAAGGGGGGGGTTAACCTTTTAATTATTCACGATGCAGGCGTTGGTGATTTTATCGTTATGTCCGCTGCAATTAGAGAAATTCGCAGACTTTATTCAACAGCACGGATCACTCTTGTTGTTAAAACCATCGCCGCTGATATGGCTGAAAAATGTCCTTATGTTGATGAAATTATTATTAATGAAATGTCATTCAGTCAACTTAATTTGCTTGAAGTTTTCAACTGGAACATTAATTTTTCAAAGAAACTTTTGAAACGCCGCTATGATATTTGTTTTGCATTTGGGAATGTTTCAGCTACACCGCTATTGGCTTATATGAGTGGTGCAAAAGAAATTATTGCTTCGCCGCTGAGTCTTGATCCTAATATGAGACATATTTTTCCGGCTAATTATCCTCATTGTCATTACTTTGAATCACTTTTAACTGAAAAAGTTCCTCAAAATATTTATGGCATTCATATGGTTGATAAGTGTCTTGCACTAGTCGATCACCTTCTTAAAGTTCCGGCTGCAAATCGTGAAATTGAAGTGTGGTTTGACCATTCTGATCTTAAATTTGTGAAAAAATTTCTTCCACGTGATAATAAAAATTTTTATGCAATTTGTATGGGCGGCTCTATTGATTTTAAAAAATGGCCGCCGGAAAATTATGCTATGATGGTCAAAAAAATTTCTGAATTTGAGGAGAATGCAAAATTTATTTTACTTGGTGGCGGTAATAGTGATTTAAAATCTGCTGAAATATTTAAGGAACAGCTCGGAAAAAATTTATTTTCACAAAAAGTTATCGATTTAACTGACAAGCTAAGTTATCGACAAAGCGCAGCACTTTTGAGTTTATGCAAGGCTTATATCGGAACGGATACCGGTACAATGCACGCCGCTGCCGCTGTTAAAATTGCTGTTATGTCTACATTTTCATTTCCGGCTGATTTACCTTTCACAGAAGAATCAATGCCAAAAATTTGGTATCCTTATGATGTACCTTCTATTGTTGTTCTTCCACGCAATGCTTTATCTGAATGTCAAAATTCAACAAATCCTTACGGCTGTCAAATGTTTTCACGTCCTCATTGTATAAATCAAATTCCTGTTGAAACGATGGTTAAAGGTTTTCAAATGCTTAAGCAGCAGATCAAAAAAGGTGCAACTGAACCATTGTATATTGCTTGAAAAATTTTTTAGATTCGAGGCTTAAAATGCTGAAATTTAATGAACGCAAGAGAAATATTTTTTTAGAAATTGCCTATGACGGGACGAATTATCACGGCTTTCAACGTCAATCACCGCCGCTTAATGCAATTCAAAATATCCTTGAAAGTAAGTTGCAAAAAATTTTTGGTGAGAAGATCGAATTAGCCGCCGCCGGTAGGACTGATGCCGGTGTTCACGCTTGCGGTCAAGTTGTAAATTTTTTTACTAATGGAACAATTCCGATCGAAAAAATTCCACTTGCAGCAAGTTCACTTTTGCCAAATGATATAGTTATTCTCAATGCCAAAGAAGTCGATAAAAATTTTCACGCTCGTTACGATGCAAAAAGTAAAATTTATATTTATCGTCTACTGATCGGTGAAGTGTCTGATCCATTCATTAATCGTTATGCTTGGCATATTAGAAACGATCTTGACGTTGAGGCGATGAAATCTGCGCTTAACATTTTGATCGGAAAAAATGATTTTTCAGCCTTCAAAGCTGCAAGCAATGTTAAAATGAATCCGGTTAGAGAAATTTTTTCAGCTGATATTAAAGAAATTACCGAAAATAATTACCCATTACCCATTACCCATTACCAATTACAAATTAAAATTCACGCCGATGGATTTTTATACCATATGGCGCGAAATATTGTCAGCAGTGTTGTTAATGTTGGTAGAGGTCGTTATAGCATTGAGGACTTCAAAAGAATTTTTGAAAGTCGTGATCGAAATAATGCCGCTCCGACTGCTCCACCTCAAGGACTTTGTTTATTGAAAGTTTTTTATTGAATTGCAACGAATCGATAAGGATAATTCGCCGCTTCGCCTGCATAGTCAATATTAATTCTCTTCGTCGTTTCGATCTCAAATTCAAAATCAGTTGTCTCAATAAAAATTTTTTCACCACAAAGATCAATATTATTAAAAGTTTTGTCGATGCCTAAGGCTTGAGTTAATTTACCCGGACCACTGCACAAATTTTTTTCAAGCTGATTATTTCTTCGACGTTTCATAATTTCAATTCCTTCAATCGGTTTTAAAGCACGAATCAAAACCGCTTCAGGGACATCAACAACATTAGCAACAACATTGAAACAATAATATATTCCATAAATTAAATAAATATAAGCGTGACCACCGTCGCTAAACATTGCCTCAGTTCGATTAGTTCGACGATTTTTATATGAATGAGCCGCCGGATCAATCGCTCCCATATAAGCCTCAGTTTCAATTATAATTCCGCCTGTCGTACCTTCATCAGTACGGCAGATTATTTTTTTGCCTAAAAGTTCCTTTGCAACGATCAAAGCCGATCGCTGATAAAATTTTCTTTCAAGTTTCATAATTAACATTCACACTTCAGGATGCAATTCACTGCCATATTCACGCAGAAAAATTTTTTGATACTTTCGATAAGCCGGTGCAAGTGGTTTTTCTTTCGGACAATGAATGCACCAAAAATCTTTTGATTGATTAGGAACAACAACTTTATAGCCAACACGTTGAAATTCTTTGCAGATCGAAGCGTCATATAAATGCCAGCCATCAAAAAGATCGTCACGCCAATTAATATTATATTGAGTTGCGATAAAAAGTCCGTCGACTGCCTCAACTTCAATATAATCACCTTCAGGCTCATCACATTCAGAATCAACAACGCTTTCAGGTTCACAAGCGTGAAGAACTCGACCATAAGGACGCATTCCGTCCCACCAAACGCCGGTTTTAGGTAAATTTCGACAGCCGATCATACCAACTGCACCGATCGTTTCGTCAGCAAAAATATTTTTCAGATCGGCAATAAGATTCTTATTGACAACTAAAGTGTCTTGATGAAGATAAATTTTATATTTAGCATTAGAAATTTTCATTGCTTGATTATAACCGCTAGTCATTGAAGTTGCATTGCGAACAGGAATAAATTCAATCGTCATATCGTCCGGCACATTGAGATGTTGAAGATATAAAATACATTCGCTATACCATTCTTCATTATTCACGCAAGTTATAAAAGCAACTTTTTTTTGATCAATTTGATTCATTTACTCACCTCAAAAAATTTTTTTCGACAAAATTATATCAATTTCAAAAAATCTTTCAATGACTGCACAAAAAAACATCTGAAGAAAAAATTTCAGATGCGTATAGCTTTTTTAGGACAAATTTTTTCACAATCACCACAACGAATGCATTCAATCGAGTTAGGATTTTTCGACGGATCAATTTCCATCTTACAAATTTTTTTACAACGTCCACAATTAATGCAAAGATTTTCATCAACGTGCAAGCGATAAATACTAAATTTATTCGTCAAGCCGTAAATCGCACCTAGTGGACAAAGCACTTTGCAAAAAAATCTATAGTTGATCATACAGCCGATTAACGTTGCGATCAAAATGATCATTTTTAACTTGAAAAGATCGCCGATCGCTGATCGAAATTCTTGATGAGTTATCAACATTGGAATTGCCGCTTCAAAAGTTCCAGCAGGACAAATATATTCACAAAATGCCGGATCACCTAATTTTAAAATCGCCGGTAACATTAACACGAAGATCACGAGTAAAAAATATTTCAAGTAGATCAACGGTCGCCACAAATTTATTTTCGGTAATGGCAGTTTATAAAAAATTTCTTGCAATAAACCAAATGGACATAAAAATCCACAGACTCCACGCCCAATCAACAAGCCGATCAAAATTAAAAATCCTGTCACGTAGTAGCTTAATGAAAACCTTGCAGAGGCGATTATTGTTTGCATTGCGCCTAACGGACAAGAAAAATTTGCCGCAGGACAAGAATAACAATTCAAGCCCGGCGAACAAAAATTTTTTAATGATCCTTTGTATAATTTGCCGCTTAAAAAATTTGTGAGTTGTGAATTTGTTATTAGAGTTGCCACGATCTGGATTAACTTTCGTTTCATCTTAGCCAAGTCCTATACATTCCATACAAATTCTGATCGCCTTTTGAAAGATCAGCGGTAATTCACCACGATTAACACCGTAGATCATAAAGCCGATCGCCGTCAACGCAATTAAAATTCTAATCTTATTCATTGAGATATTCAGCAACAACTTCTTTATAACCATCGACATCAGCACCGCTGATCGTCTTGTCTAAAATGTTTCCTTCACTGTCAACAAAAATTGTCGTCGGAACAGCATCAACATTATTAAGATATTGAGAAAGTCCGCCGTTCGGAATGATATTTAAAAAATTTGCATTAGCATCATTTAAGATAGCTTTAGCGTCATTGATCGTTGAATAATCGTCAGCACCTTCAATATCACAGACTAAACCGATCAACTGAACATTATTAGACATTTCGTCTGACCATTCACCAAGCTCCGGCATTTCATTGATACAAGGTCCGCAAAATGTTCCCCAAATATTTATGACAGTTAATTTTTTCTGTGCAAAAATATCATTCGTCACTTGTTTACCATTGAGATCGGTTGTTGTGAAGTTCGGAAACTTTCCGATCGTCTTAAATTGTTTTTGCGAAGTCGACGCAACTGCTGAAGAAAATTTTTGTGAATTGTTGTCTTCATCGTCTTCAACGCAACCACTCATCAAAATCAAAGCGGAACTGATCACAGTACAGCCAAGAAGTTTAAAAAATTTATTCATAAAATTTCACCTCGTTGATCAAAATTCAATTCATTTTATACACTTAAATATTTTTTATGTCAATGATATTAAAAATTTTTCATCTCAAAACGAAAGCAGGATAATTATAATTTTTAACGAATAATTTTTTAATTAATATCTAAAAAAATTTTGTGTAAAGGTGGCGATAAAGATGTTGGATATATTTCCGGGTATCAGTGCAATAATTTTGTCTCTCGGTTGTTATGCAATGATCGGCGTTGTTATTTTCGGTGTACTTGCATTCGCTTGTATGGATAATTACGGATCACATAAAAATGAAACTATGGCTGATGGACTTGTTCTCGGTGAACGTCTTAGAAATCGTGACGGTTACACCGGTTCTATTGATAAATCTGATCTTGTTGGTGCGATCGCTGTTTGCAGTACTGATTTACATCCTGCCGGAACTGTGATAGTTGAAGGTGAACCGATCGATGTCGTCACTGAAGGTGATTTTGTGACTAAAGGCGATATTGTCAAAGTCATTAAAGTTGAAGGCAGTCGTGTTGTCGTCAGAAGAATTTAGAAAGGAAACTGAAATGGAAAAAATTTTGAATTATATTTTGATCACAGAATATGTAAAATCAATTCATGAACGTTTATCAATTAAAGATGTTGTTGATCATAATTATATTCGTGTCGGAAGAGATTTCGATGGCGGTTATGTTATGGTCGATGATTTTAAAAATGTCAAAAATGTTTATAGTTGCGGAATAAGTGATGACGTAAGCTGGGACGTTGATTTTACTGGAAAAATTAAGAGTCGGGGGGGGGGGGCAGATATTTTCATGTATGATCATACAATAGATCATCTGCCTCAAGAAGCTGAAAATTTTCATTGGTTCAAGCTCGGTATAACAGGTAAATTCGATCCTCAACAGCCTGAACTTGAAACTTTGTCACGATTAATTGAACGAAATGATCATTTAAATGATTATAATATGATCCTTAAAATAGATATTGAAGGTGCAGAATGGGACGTACTTGAACATATTGATGTTGATACACTTGATCACTTTTCACAAATAATTATTGAGATGCATTGGTTTTTGAATAAATTTGATAAACCAACCGGGCTTGAAAATAAGATTTTATTTGCGCTCGATAAATTAAATGCTACTCATCAACTCGTTCATATTCATGGAAATAATGCAAGTCCGATTTACATAGATGATAAAACTGGTAAGGTTGTTTATACTGCACCGGGAGTTATTCGTGATGGTTTAATTTTGCCTAATTGTTTAGAATGTACTTATTTACATAAAGATAGATATAAATTTAAGCCCTCAAGGCGATTTTTTCCGACACCATTGGATATGCCTTGTGATCCTGGCAGACTTGATATTAATCTTGGTTTTTGGAAATAAATAATTTATTAAAGGTGATTTCATGGATTTAATTTTTATGCTTGTTTTTATAATTGTAATGTCGTCAATCTTCTTGCACTTCGTACCGATCGGCTTGTGGATTTCAGCATTAGCCGCTGATGTCCACGTTGGAATTTTTACGCTTGTTGGAATGAGAATGAGAAGAGTGCCGCCGGCTAAAATTGTAATGCCGTTGATCAAAGCTAACAAAGCCGGCTTAAATGTCAATGTCAATCAACTTGAGGCTCATTATCTTGCCGGTGGTAACGTTGACAAAGTTGTCGATGCTTTGATCGCCTCACAGCGTGCTGAGATCGGTTTACCGTTTGAACGTGCAGCGGCGATCGATCTTGCAGGTCGTGACGTTTTGGAAGCAGTACAAATGAGTGTTAATCCTAAAGTAATTGAAACGCCGGTTGTTTCAGCAGTGGCGAAAAATGGTATTGAACTTAGAATTAAAGCTCGTGTAACTGTTCGTGCTAATATTGATCGGCTTGTTGGTGGTGCAGGTGAACCGACTGTTATTGCTCGTGTTGGTGAAGGTATCGTTACAACTGTTGGTAGTGCAGAGAAACATACTGACGTTTTGGAAAGTCCGGACGAAATTTCTAAAGTTGTTTTAGGTAAAGGTCTTGATGCCGGAACAGCATTTGAAATTCTTTCGATTGATATTGCTGATGTCGACGTTGGTAGAAATATAGGCGCGCAACTTCAGACTGATCAAGCTGAGGCTGATAAGAAAATTGCACAAGCTAAAGCTGAAGAACGTCGTGCAATGGCAATAGCGCAAGAACAAGAAATGAAGGCTTATACTCAAGAAATGGAAGCAAAAGTTGTTGAGGCACAAGCTGAAGTTCCTCACGCTATGGCGGCGGCTCTCAAAGAAGGTAAACTTGGAGTTATGGACTACTACAATATGATGAATGTACAATCAGATACTGAGATGAGAAATGCAATTAGTCACGCAGGTAAAACAGATAAGATTAGAGGCAGTGACAGCAAGATCATTTAATGTAGAATGCAAAATTTAGAATGTAGAATTGAGGTTGACATTTTGGACGAAAAGATAAAAAAACTTTATCAGATACGTCAAGAGATTCGTTGCAAAGAGTCTATACAAAATAAACTTCGTAGAGAGATCATCGAGAGTTTAATAAGAAATTCGATTAATGAATATATCACAGCTGATGGTTTAAAAGCAAAATTGACTGAAGTAATTTCTGAAACTGTTGACAAAAAATTTTTGAAGGAAAATTATCCGGAAATTTTTGAAGAAGTCAAAAATGAAAGATGTATTCAATACTTAATGATATTATAGTCTGAATAAAGGCAAGTCCCAAGCCACTATTATTGTAGTGAAAAATTTGTTAAAAGCTATGCCCGCTATTTCTAAATACGAAGACTTATCTGTTGATGAAGAAGTTACCCAAGTAAATGATCAAGAAAAAATTTATACTAAGCAAGATGGCAAAGGTGGCTGGCGAATTAGAATTTTTAAAACCTTTTGAAAATGCTCTTGAAGCATTAGTTGACAATCAAATGTTGATTGAAGGCATTATCGTGGAAATGTTGATCCTGTTGATTATGAGGACTTCGAGAAACAATACATCGATTTCAAACCAAATATAGAGGTAAATTTTTCTAACCTAAATGCAAACAAAATTTTAAAATAAAAAATTTAGGTGATGAAAAAGGTGAACATGTATTTCACGCAGGTTATTGTTATCTCATTGCCAGAAATTTTTCACAGGCATTTTTTTTTGCTTGAGGAAAAATCTGTAAAGTTGCGTGAAAAAGCATTAGATGCCTCAGATACTGCACTTGCTCGAACTTATAATGATGCCGGAGTTGTTTCTCTATGGCTTAATGACATTGATAAAGCTATGGATTACTTCAATAAAGCAATCAAAGTCTTGGAAAGTACTGCACCAGACGATCCAAACGCAGCAAATGTTTTTGCAAACGTTGGTACTGCCTATGCAAATTTGGGAGATTATGACAAGGCAATTATGCTGAAAAAGCGGTAACAATTTTTAAGAATTCACCGCCGAAAAATAAATTTGAACAAGTCAATGCTCTTGAGACCTTAGGTCATGCCTTGATGGGAACAAAAAGATATGAAGAATCCTTGCCTCACTTGAAAAATGCCGCTAAACTCATGGAAATTTTAACGCCTAACGGCTCACCTGATTTAGCGATGTCATATAGATACATTGATACATTGGTGAATTATACGCACTTTCAAATCAACCTGAAGAGGGCTTGAACTATGTTTTGAAGACAATTTCTTTGCAGGAAAAATTTTTACCAAAAAACCATGCTGATACTATTGCCTCCTATACTCTTGCAGGAGAAATTTATAGAGTATCCGGAAATGCAGCCGAGAGTAAGAAATATCTTGACAAAGCAGCCTCAGCTTTAAAATCGAATCAAGAAAAAATCTTAAAAGAGAAATTGAAACTCACGTTTGATATTATCGAAACATCAGAAAAAACGACAAATGATAATTTTATTCACTACTATCGAGAAATTGCTGATATTTATCGCAGACTTGATGATCTCAAAACGGCACAATTATATATTCTTCCAGCATTAGAAAAAATTTCTCAAGAAACTGATCCAACGGAGGCATCATTGACATATTTAACAATATCAGATATCTGTAATGCTCAAAATGATTTCATTGCTGCGGCACATATACTGAAAAATCTCTAAACATTATCAGAACTAATTTTCCAGACGACTTTGGAAATTTAAGTACACATTGTTTGAGTCTTGGAAATTTACATAAGCAGATGAAGGATCTTAAAAAAGCATTGTATTATTTTGAAGGATCCATTAAATTCCAGTTGCAATGTCAACACCCTGATTATGCTTTTTTAGATATTGTTCAAACCAATGTTGGTATAGTTTTAAAAGATCTAGGTCAATTTGATAGAGCTGAAAAAATTTTTGAAAATCTCCTTGAAAAAATGAAATCCTTACTGCCTGATTTTCACAGAAAAGTAAAACAACTTCAAATTCTAATTGATGAAGTGCGCAATCTGAAATACCAGAATTGTGAAACAAAAAATGCCATAAGATGAGTTATGCTATAATTGCGAACGAAATCTTATACACAAACACAAACATTAATTGAAGTTCATAGAGAGGAGAGCGCGGCATGATTTTAGATAGGACTTGTTGAATAACTTATTTTAACCAAATTAAAATACAAGCTATGTGTATAAATGCAAGATACCTATTAGCTAATTTATCATATCTTGTCGCAATTTATCTTCTGAAAGAAACATTCTACCAAGTGACGTTCTTTATATTGTTCCTTGTCAAATTTTATTTCTTCTTTACGATTCTTTCGCGGCTTTATACAATCTGTGCCGCCGAATTTGTCGACAAAGATCATCACTATCATATGCTCCATCTGCCATTACTATTTTTGCTTTAAAGTCAATGATTAGTTTTGGCGTGATTTTTATATCATGCACTTGTCCGACTGTTAATATTATTTTAATAGGATTCCCTAAAGCGTCAACTGCAGCATGAATTTTAGTTGTATTCCCTCCACAACTTTTGCCTATTGCTTCCTTTTTTCACTACCGGCATCTTGATGTACTTTTACTGTTGTTGAATCGATTGACATATCCTGTAAGTCGCAATCTATCGCCAATTCTTTGAATATTTTCTCGAAAAGTCCCTGCTTTGCCATTTTGCAAAACATTTATAAACCGCATTCCAAGAGCCGTAATGTTCGGGAAGATCGCGCCATTTCGCTCCACTTCTCAGAATCCACACTATACCATTTACTGTATTTTTTAAATTTTTATAAGGTCTTCCATTTTTATTTGATATTTCAAAGTAATGTTTTACTTGATCCCATTGGTTATCTGTTAATTCATAACGTTTACCTGTCATTTTGTTCACTATATCAAATTAATGGAAATATTAAAAGTTATTCAACACTGCCTAATCATTGACTTTAAAGCAAAAATAGTAATGGCAGATGGAGCATATGATAGTGATGATCTTTGTCGACAAATTCGGCGGCACAGATTGTATAAAGCCACGAAAGAATCGTAAAAAAGAAATAAAATTTGACAAGGAACAATATAAAGAACGTCACTTGGTAGAAAGTTTTTTTCAGAAGATAAATTGCGACAAGATATGATAAATTAGCTAATAGGTATCTTGCATTTATACACATAGCTTGTATTTTAATTTGGTTAAAATAAGTTATTCAACAAGTCCTAAT